>JAEEVO010000076.1 GCA_016290905.1 Lachnospiraceae bacterium
GCGGGCATTATCCTGATAGGACAAGATGCAGCTGCAGCGACAGGGAGATAAAGAAATATCAGAGAAGAATAAGCCAGCCTGTCCTCGACAGGATAGACCTGTGTGTAAGTGTGAGCGGTATAAGGTATGAGGAACTGAAGAGCTTCTCATGTGAGGAGACCAGCGCGGCGATAAGGGAGAGAGTGGAACGTGCGAGAACAATACAGCTTAAAAGATATGAAGGAATGGATATCAGCTTTAATTCGGAACTGAAGGGCAGCCTTATATCCGAATTCTGCGAGCTTGGAGAGGAAGAGAAGCAGCTGATGGAAAAAGCCTTTAAGAAATATATGCTGAGTGCGAGAGGGTATCACAGGCTGCTTAAGGTGGCAAGGACCATAGCCGACATGGAGGGAGCCGAAAAGATAAAATGCGAACATCTTCAGGAAGCGCTCTGCTACAGGAGCGTTGAGAGAAACTGAGATAAAGAAAGGATGACATATGAACGATAGAGAATACTGGTTATATTTTGCAGCGATAAAGGGACTTGAGCCCGCAAGGAGAAACCTGCTTTTGGAGACACTCGGAAGCCCCGAGGAGATATATAAGGCACCGGAGCATGTGCTGAGAGGTATCCCGCTTTTGGAGGATCATCATATATCAAGGATACTGGCGGAAAGGAACGTTGATTTTGAGGCAGAGGAGGAACGGATAAATGACCTTGGTATACGTTTTATAAGTTCTGATGAAGAGGGTTTTCCGGAGAGGCTTACCCATATTCCGGATGCTCCGCAATTCCTTTTTTACAAGGGTGAGCTGCCAAAGGAAACTGAGCCTGCGGTAGCGGTGATAGGAAGCAGAAAGTGCAGCTTTTACGGCAGAGAGATGTGCATGGAGTTTTCCGGAAGACTGGCGGGTGCAGGAATAGTGATCGTGAGCGGCATGGCCACCGGGGTTGATGGGTTTGCCCACAGGGGAGCAATGGATGTGAATGGGAAAACCGTTGCAGTGCTCGGATGCGGCGTTGATATCTGTTATCCGTCAATGAACCGTGACATATATGACGGGATATGCGCCGGAAAGGGCTGTGTAGTTTCGGAGTATTATCCGGGAGAGGCGCCGTTGCCGTATTATTTCCCTTTAAGGAACAGGATTATATCGGGACTCGCTGATATATTGCTGGTGGTTGAGGCAAGAAAGAAGAGCGGGACCTTCATAACCGTAGATCATGCGCTGGAGCAGGGAAAGGAGATATTTGCCATCCCCGGACGCATAGGGGACAAGATCAGCGACGGCTGCAACAGCCTGATAAAGAACGGAGCACATCTTGCAGCTGAGCCCGAGGATATCATTGCGGAACTGAAGGTAAAATATGAATCGCTGTTAATGGAGGAAAAGTCAAAAAGGAAAAAGAAGGAGACTTTACTACCGGGAGATGAGGGAAAGGTGTATGAGTGCCTTTCATTCCATCCCGTACAGATAAATGAGATATCGGATAAAACCGGAATACCGTGCGGACAGCTTTCCGGTATCCTTATCGGGCTTGAGATGAAGGAGCTTATCGAGGAGGTAGGAAAGAACATTTATATAAGAAGAAAGTAGATCTCCGGCAATTATTAAGATTTCTTAAACCACTTGAAATATCAAGTGGTTTTATGTATAATGTGAGAAATAGTTACTATTCGTGGTAAATCTACGATATGTATATACGGCAAGCTTGCTTGCACGTAGATACATTCGTGGATTTACCGATGAAGGCTGGACAAAACACACGAATAAGCAGAAGTCGCGGCAGCGACGACTTACGGCGAAGCCGGAAGGCTTATGAGTGAGTTTGGGCCGGCCGCGAATAGTTACGTTACATCAAAACCACACATCGGAGGTTGTTATGTCGGAGATAATTGACAGGGTCAAAGGTTCGGTAAGGCTTGTCATCCACGGTAAGGATGAAGTCATAGATATGGTTCTGTGCGCCATACTTGCAAAAGGTCATGTACTTCTGGAGGATATCCCGGGTGTTGGGAAGACAACGCTTGTTACGGCACTTGCAAAGGTGCTTTCACTGGATTATAAAAGGATACAGTTCACACCTGATGTACTTCCGTCCGATCTGAGCGGTTTTACCATGTATGATAAGAATACGGGAGAATTTAATTTCAGGAAGGGTGCGGTGTTTACCAACCTGTTTCTTGCCGATGAGATAAACCGTACTTCGCCCAAGACCCAGTCTGCGCTTCTTGAGGTTATGGAGGAGCAGAAGTGTACCGTTGACGGTGAAACGCATAATCTTCCCAAGCCGTTTTTTGTTATAGCGACACAGAATCCCGTAGGCGCATCCGGAACGCAGAAGCTGCCCGAGTCACAGCTTGACCGTTTCATGATCAGGCTTACTATGGGATATCCGGATCATGACAGCGCGATCGATATACTTAAGGGGGATTCTCATGAGATCGTGGAGAATCTTAATCCCTGCATGCAGAAGGATGATATCCTTAAGCTTCAGGATATTGTTGATGGTATAGATGTAGCTGATTCCATGCTGAATTATATAGTGCGGCTTACCGAGATAACTAGGGATAACGATCTTTATTATCTCGGGCTCAGTCCTCGCGCCAGCATAGCGCTCCTTAAGATGGCAAAGGCTCATGCCTTCATAATGGACAGGAACTACGTTACTCCCGAGGATGTAAAGGCTGTTTATTACAGCATAGCAAACCACAGGGTAGTGCTTTCCACAAAAGCAAAGGCTACCGGATACAGCCTTGAAATGGCACTTGCCAAGTCATTTGAATCGGTTAAGCTGCCGATGTGATCCGGTAAACGGTTTTAGCCTGTAAATGTCGGGGTTCGTTTGATGAAAATACACATTTGGTCAATAATCAGATATTTATTTGTTTTTATACTGATCATATTTTTTGTTTTGGTTTTCAAGCAGAATTACCTTGTGTTTCTGCTTTTTCCGTATGTCCTGCTTCCTGCGGGGCTTATCCCGGCATTTCTGATCAATGTTAAGAATATAAAGGTTTCCGGCGGGGCCAATGTCGGAAGCGTTGATTCGGGCGGCAATATTGTTTTTTATCTTGAGTATGATAATCCGACATATCTCCCTTTTCTAAAGTGCAAGCTTACATTCGGAGTCTCAAACAGGTTCTTTGAGAACAACAATAAGAACTATCTGCATTTCAATATGTTCCCCAAGAGAAAGGACAGGGTATTCCTGAATATTGCGACCTCGAAACTGGGTATGGTCGTGTTTGAAGGTCAGGAGCTTGAGGTGACGGGCTATCTGGGCATCGTAAGCGTAAAGCAGCCGGTAACGTTTGAAGTTCAGGTTCCGGTATTCCCTTCGGACGCAGGAAAACTCGATGCACCGGAGCTGCCGTATTCGGAAGGATATGACGAGTATTCGGAGCCGGATCTCAAAGGCAACCTTTCATCTGACATAAAAGAGATAAGAGAGTATCGTCCGGGCGACCGTCTTGCCCGTATCCACTGGAAGCTCAGCGCGAAAACGGATTCGCTCGAGGTCAAGGAAATGGAGAGGACTTCGGTTATGTCGCTCATTGTCGTGCCGGAGCTTGAAAGGTCTGCCATAGAGCATACGATAAAAACACTTGATGCGATATCTAGAGAGCTTGCGGCTAAGGGCGAAAGGTTTGAAATATGCCTTTTTAACGCAAAGGCATGTGATTTCGGTTACTATACGATAGATAACGAGGAGATGCTTTACGACTGTTACAGGAATCTGTTTTTCCTGCCTCTTTATGACGGGGCGGACAGTGCTCGTGAGGCATATTACGCATCAAAACAGAAGTCTTCGCTCGTTCTTTCGGTTTACGGGGACGAGATAAGGCTTTATGAGGATAATCTGGAGATACAGCAGGGATAAGCATTATGGGATGGATTTCAAGTCAGGAGAAAAAGAGGATATTAGAGCTTGATTCAACCGGCGTCGCCATAGAAGAGGTTTACGGCAGCAAAAGGACGAGCTCTTTCTTTCTGTGCCTGTCGAAAGCCCTGATCATTTTCCTTGTGTGCAGCGGTACAATTACGGGATTCTGTGACGCCTTTTCTTTAACCTACAATAAAGGCCTGGTCGTATTTTTTATCGCGGTCATAAGCTTTATGGTTTCCATGCTGTATGTAAACAAGAAGCTGTTTTATATCGGATATATAGGCCTGCTCATATTTTTTACGGTTGAGCTTTTAAGGTATTATCTCTATGCAAACAGCGGTTTCCAGGCCATAATGAATACTGTCCGCAAGGCTTACGGCGATCATTTCAACATGCTGGTCGTAAGGACATCCGAAGAAAGCTACACGAACAGGAGTCTGACGATCTCGATCGCCCTTATTTTCATCGCAGTATTTCTGATCATCATGTATAACATAACAGTATCAAGATACATGAACTTTGCAGAGACTTTTGCAATTTCCTTCATCCTGCTGGAAATACCTCTGTATATCGGGCTGAAGCCGCCGCTCTTCTCGGTGATAATTACTATGACGGGCTGTATCGCTACAGGCCTGCTGCAGAGAGGTTCGTTCAACAGGGTTACGATACCCGGGAAAAAAGCTCCGGATTATATCAGGGACAGGATATTTAAGAAAAATTACTACACTACCAGAGGAAGCCATAAGGGAGTACTCCTTACCGTTGCTTTTGCCTGTGTGTTCTCTCTGGTAATATGTGTTTTATCACTGCCGGCATATGAAAGAGGGCTGGGGGATACTGAGGAGGACAGTGCAAAGTCAGCTTTGGACGACACTCTGAAGATACTTGTACAGAACGGATTTTCCGGATTTTTTGACAGATATGATTCTTTTAACGGACTTGCAAGGGGCGCTCTCGGCGGCGTATCATCGGTAAGACCCGATTTCCAGACTGATCTTGTTGTGGAGTATGTTCCGAACGGAGCAGAGACTGTTTATTTAAGGGGCTTTATCGGAGCCGAATACACGGGAGAGAGATGGGACGGATATCTTAATGTAATACGTAAGAACAATTCTTCTTCGTCTGAAAACGGCAAATCCGGTGAGGAGGACAGAGCTGTCATTCTGACAGAATCGATCAATAACCTTGACGAAGGCTTTACCAGACAGGTACTTGAAAATTATGAACCTACTGCAAGAATGAGGATCAGATATATAGATATGAGCTTCGGCATGGTGGTAACCCCGTATATCACTCTGCCCGAAAACATCATTGATAACGATGAAAAGGAAAAGCTCATCGATGAGAACGGAAAAGAAATGATATCCTTAGGTTCTGAGGATATCGGTTATATCCCGGCGAAAGAGGCCGGGTACAAGGTTAATGAGGACGGTTCGCCCATAAGGAGAGAGGAAGTCGGCATATGGGAGAGCAAGCCCGATTTCAACATCCGGTATGACAATTACATAAACCTGTATACGGGAGGGACTTCTGAGCTGGGCAAATACCTTGGTACCTTCTTAAAGGAGCATGACAACCTCGAGCTTGATCTTAAAGGCTATAAGAATGCGGCAGCAAGGAAGGATACGAAGGCCATGAACGATTTTGTGCTTTCGGCCTGTGATGCAATAAAAGAACTGTTTTTAAATGAATACCCGTATTCGCTTTCACCCGGAAAGACGCCGTCAAATGAGGATTTCGTAAAGTATTTCCTGGAGACTCAGAAGAGAGGCTACTGTTCTCATTATGCTTCGGCAGCAGCTTTACTCCTGCGTTATATGGGGATCCCGACAAGGTATGTTGAGGGCTACTGCATACCTGCTTCACTTCTGCAGGAAAAGGGAAAAAGATCGGATGAGGACGGAAGCAGCTGGCATAAGGGTGAAAATGATTACAATCCCGACAATCTTGTTTATTCCGTTGAGGTGAGCGATTATTATGCTCATGCGTGGATTGAGGTATATATTGAAGGAAAGGGATTTGTCCCTTATGAGGTTACACCGCCGAGCTTTGAGGAGGTTACTCCCGCAGCGACCGGAGGTATCGGAGGATTTCTACAAAGACTGCTTAATGTTGATCTGGGCATAGGGAAAGGCGAAGAGGAATCCATATCCGTAACGGGTGACGTAAGCCAGGCTGTCATTGAAGAGGATGACGGACCTGACCTGACCATCCTGATAATCCCGCTGGGGATCGTCATAGGGGCGGTAATAGTATTTTGGGCACTGTTCCTTCTTATCAGAAAGTTCGTTAAAGAGCTTGAATACAGCAGGTGGCAGAAGAGAGGAGATTATGTTCCGCTTGTTTACGGCAGATACTGCGATCTTGTAAAGAAGCTGAAGAAAAAGAAGATAATAAGGGCGGAAAATCCGCTTCCGATGGAGCTTGCAAAGGAGCTTACACGGTTTATCCTTGAAAAGAATGAGAACGGGACAGCGCCGGATGAGAGTGAAACCGCTTTGGAATGTGAAGCCGTATTTGGATATGCGGAACGTGTTCTTTACTCGTCTTCGCATGTTTCAAGTCCCGAAGAATACGAAAAATACTATGCGTTTATAAAGACTTTTTAAAATTTTTCTTGATTTTCTTGTGAAAAAGGTATATGCTATGTCTCGTTTGATTTGTTTCCGATTCATCTTTGCCGACCGGAGACAGGTTTTCCCGGAGGTTTCGGAGTTTGGCCGGACGCCGGTAAAAAGATTTTTTATAGAGGGGAATCAAAATGGCTAAGAACTTGGTAATAGTGGAGTCGCCTGCAAAGGCCAAGACAATCAAGAAATTTTTAGGTTCGGGATATGATGTGATAGCATCACAGGGACATGTGAGAGATCTGCCCAAGAGTCAGCTCGGTGTTTCGCCCGAGGATGATTTCGAACCTAAGTATATAACCATCAGAGGGAAGGGGGAACTTCTTGCGGAACTCAGGAAAGCCGCAAAAAAAGCCGACAAGATTTATCTTGCAACGGACCCTGACCGCGAGGGAGAAGCTATCTCATGGCATCTTCAGAAGCTCTTAAAGCTTGATGAGAATGCTCCCAACAGGATAACTTTTAACGAGATCACAAAGAATGCAATCAAGAACTCCATAAAAAATCCCAGAAAGATAGATATGGGACTTGTGGACGCACAGCAGGCAAGGCGTGTTCTCGACAGGATAGTGGGTTATAAGATCAGCCCCCTGCTCTGGGAAAAGATCAAGAGCGGACTGAGTGCGGGAAGAGTACAGTCGGTAGCGCTGAGGCTGATATGTGAGAGAGAAAAGGAAATCTGCGATTTTAAGCCGGTTGAGTACTGGACTCTTGACGCTGAGTTAAAGGATAAAAAGAGCAAAGCTTCTTCGAAGGTAATCGTTCCCGTTCATTTCTTCGGGACAGGGGATAAAAAGACCGTTCCCGAGACCGGAGCAGAGGTTGACGATTATATAAGCAAGTCCGGAAAGACCATGATATGTACGGAAGTGAAGGAGGGCGAAAAGAAGAGAAAAGCTCCGCTTCCGTTCACTACGAGCACACTGCAGCAGGAGGCTTCAAAGGTTCTTAATTTTTCTACAAAGAAGACGATGCAGCTGGCTCAGACCTTATATGAGGGAGTTGAGGTTGAGGGTCACGGGACCATCGGTCTCATCACCTATCTGCGTACCGATTCTGTGAGGGTTTCGGCTGAAGCGGATGCAAATGTAAGGAAATATATTGAAGAGAATTACGGGAAACAGTATGTTACCGAGGCTGATGTAAACAAAGGAACCGGAAAGAAGATCCAGGATGCGCATGAGGCAATAAGGCCTTCGTATCTTGATATTTCGCTGGATACCATTAAGAAATCGCTTTCCAGAGACCTTTTCAGGCTTTATCAGCTTATCTGGAAGCGTTTCGTGGCAAGCAGGATGGAGAGCGCGGTTTATAAAACCGTTAAGGCTTCGTTTGACGCAAACGGAATAATATATACAAGTGCTTCATCCAATCTTGTATTTAACGGATTTATGTCTGTTTATTCCACAGAAGAGGACAAATTGACAGAAAACGACGGGGATCTCTCGGCAGTTTGCGTAGGAGATAAGTTCTCAGTGGAAAAATATAACAAGGAACAGCATTTTACCCAGCCTCCCGCTCATTTTACAGAGGCTTCCCTTGTTAAGACACTTGAAGAGCTGAGGATCGGAAGGCCGAGTACATATGCGCCGACGATCACGACGATCCTGGCGAGAAACTATGTGCTTAAGGAAAAGAAGAATCTTTATACCACGGAGCTGGGAGAAGCGGTTAATTCCATTATGGTAAGCTCTTTCCCGGAGATAGTGGATACTGAGTTCACGGCACTCATGGAGGATACGCTTGACAGTGTAGAAACGGGAGATGTTGACTGGAAGACCATAGTCCGCAACTTCTATCCGGATCTTGTGGAGGCAGTGGATAAGGCAGAAAAAAATCTGGAAAAGGTTAAGATTTCCGACGAAGAGACCGATATAGTGTGTGAGCAGTGCGGAAGGCATATGGTCATAAAGTACGGACCTCACGGAAAATTCCTCGCCTGCCCCGGTTTCCCCGAGTGCAGGAATACAAAGTCATATGTTGAGAAGACAGATTATAAGTGTCCCAAATGCGGTGGCGATATAGTCATAATGAAGAGCAGGAAGGGCAGAAGGTTCTTCGGATGCTCGAATCACCCTGACTGTGACTACATGTCATGGCAGAAACCGGAGTGATTTGGTAATACATATTACTGATTTTAAGGAGTTTAACGATAATTTGAGACCCTGTCGGAAAAATGTGTAAATTTTTAGAAAATTAGGTTGATTTTTTGAAAAGTTTGTGTTATTCTTTTTAAAAGAATAATCACTTTTAGACGGGGGTATTATATGAGCGTTCAATTACTTGATAAGACAAGAAAAATCAATAAGCTTCTGCATAATAATAACTCACATAAGGTTGTTTTTAATGATATCTGCCAGGTCTTAAGCGATATACTTGACGCAAATATCCTGGTCATCAGTAAAAAAGGAAAGGTTCTGGGCGTCACAAACAAGGAGGATGTGGAGCCCATAAACGAACTGATCATGAACGAGATAGGCGATCATATCGACGTAGCATTAAATGAACGCCTTCTGAACATCCTTTCCACCAAGGAGAATGTCAATCTGGAAACTCTCGGATTTGAGCTTCCCGACATCGGCTCCTATGTGGCACTCATCACTCCCATTGATATAGCGGGTGAGAGGCTGGGAACTCTTTTCCAGTACAGGAAGCATGCTCAGTTCAACATAGACGACATCATCCTTAGCGAATACGGTACAACCGTTGTAGGTCTTGAGATGATGCGCTCGGTAAATGAGGAAAGTGCAGAAGAGAGCAGAAAGGTAGCCATAGTAAGATCGGCCATAAGCACACTGTCATTCTCGGAGCTTGATGCGATCAAGCATATATTCAAGGAGCTCGGCGGAAACGAGGGCATACTTGTTGCAAGCCGTATCGCCGACAGTGTAGGCATCACCAGATCTGTTATAGTAAACGCACTTAGGAAATTCGAGAGCGCAGGTGTCATCGAGTCAAGATCGTCCGGCATGAAGGGTACATACATCAAGGTACTTAACGATGTCGTATTCGAAGAACTTGAAAACACTAAATAGCTTAAACGGATTTGCTTTTGGAAAAGGATTTTGCATGCAAAATCCTTTTTTGCTTTTTTGTACAAAAATATATATTTTTGCTTGTATTTTTACAACAATTCATTATAATGATACTTAGGGAGAAAGTTTTATAAAAATCTTCCAAGCTTGCTTGGGAAGATTTTTGAAAAACTTTTGACCGCGCAAACACCGAAAAGGAGAAGTTTTCCTTTTGGAAAACTTCGGGATTTGAGGTGTTTGCAGGATTACGGGAGGCGCGAAGCGGCGAAGTAATCCGTAGTATCATTAAGCCGGTAAGACAGGAGTGACCGCATAGGATTACGGGAGGCGCGAAGCGACGAAGTAATCCGTAGTATCATTAAGCCGGCCGTGCAGGAGCGACCGCGCAAACACCGAAAAGGAGAAGTTTTCCTTTTGGAAAACTTCGGGATTTGAGGCAGGGGGTTTTTATGATAGGTTCAAATGCATTTAATTACGTAAACGTACTTAATAAGGCAGCTGACGCAAGCTGGAAGCGTAACGAAGTGATCGCCAACAACATTGCAAATGTCAGTACGCCCGGATATAAAAGAAAAGACATAAAGTTTGAAGGATATCTGAGAAGAGAGATCATGAAGGACGGCAGGGAAGGCGGAGACCTTAATACCCGTATCGCAAACGTTGATCTTGACAGGCTCGGTACCAGGGTATACACCGATCAGGCTGAGCTTTCTTACAGACTTGACGGGAACAATGTCGACATAAACACGGAAAATGCAAATCTGGCCGAAAACCAGATCAGATATTATACATTACTCAATTCGATGACACAGGAATTCAGCAGGATAAAGTCGGTACTTTCAAAGAACTGATAAAATGGGTACCCGATGACCGATTTTTGCGAAAAAGGAGGATGACATGGCGATATTTAACGGATTAAACATAAGTGCAAGCGGTCTGACCGCTCAGACGATGCGTATGGATACGATAGCGCAGAACCTTGCCAATGTAGATACGACAAGGGATGAGAACGGTAACGTTTACCGCAGGAAAACAGTGGTATTTGCAGAGAAGAACCATGAGGCGTTCGGAGCAGCATTGGCTATGCAGCAGGCAAGACGTGATACGGCTATAAACGGAAACGGAGTTAAAGTAACAGCCATAGTCGAGGATCACGTAACAGCATTGAAGAAGGTTTACGATCCCGCGCATCCCGACGCTGACGAGGAAGGCTACGTAACATATCCGAACGTGGATACGGTTACCGAGATGACGAACCTTATAGATGCAACCCGTTCTTATGAGGCAAATGTAACGGCATTCAACGCCACCAAGAATATGCTCCTTAAGGGACTTGAAGTAGGAAGCTGATCGATTTTCTTAAAAAATATAACAAAACAGAAGATATCCCCCACCTCTTAGCGTAGCGAAGGTGGGGGGAGATCTTCGTTTCAGGCGGGGTTCAAGCCCCGACTGAAATGAGATGCGGAGCATCGTTTTGTTACCGAGGAAAC
>JAEEVO010000196.1 GCA_016290905.1 Lachnospiraceae bacterium
TTTCCGCAGGCGACAAGAAGCACCGCCATGCAAAGAAGAACTATAACAGTTGCCTTTTTCAGGATTGTTTTAACCACGTCATAACCTCATTTAGTTGTTAATTTCACTGTATTCTGCTCCGTACCAGGGACCGGGACACCCCTTCTTTCCGTAGCCGTTCTTTATTTTCTCTTCAAAAGGCGTGAAGGTGAAGGTACCCCTGTCGGCCAGACACTTTGTATAGCCTGAACTGTTTACAATTTTAAATCCGGGATGGTCAAGATGCAAATGGCCTTCGTTTATTATTCCCATTCCGTTATTTCTGCTTTCGATTTCACCACCGTAGTAATCTTTATAACCTTCCGAACAAATCTGATACAGGGAGCCTCCGGTTGCAATATGTATACCCGTAGATCCGCTTCCTATAACCTCAACATCCAACCGCCCTGTTATGCTGTTGCCTCTCGAATCCTTTTCCGCCGAATCACCCGATAATTCTACCTGTCCCGATATCGACAGGATAGTTCCGTTATAAGTATGCGAATCTCTGTAATTTTCGCTTCCGTATGTGAAATTGAAACAATGAAGCCTTGATATCTGTGTAAGGCTGTTTTCGCCCAGTATGCCTCCGGTACCCTTCACGGTACTGAAGGATGTGAGTCCGGCCTTTATTTGATATTCATTTATCAGTCCGTATGAACCCTCCGAGAAATTGTAAACCGTAAAGCTCAATGTCGGAGAATCCACGATTCCCGTCGCGGTATTATAAAAGCCCACATCCTTGCCGTATGCACTTTCGGGTGACTGATAAAGCTGCTCCGAATAATTGTAATAGGAAAAATCGTTGATGCGGATTTCACAGTCCTTTATGATTCCGGAATTTCTTAATCCCACGTTACCGCCGATTTCGGCAACTACGGCACTGACAGTACCGTTACTTATCGATCCCGGGTTATCAAAGCCGACGTTCTTGTGTCCGAATACCCAGGCATAGGGACAAATTTCCATGAAACCTTCATTGTATAATCCGACATTCTCAGAACCCCTGACAACGATCTCATGCTGTCCCGCGCTCTTGACTCCGAGCCCGATATTTCCTTTGTTGTAGATTCCGTAATTTCCCGAACAGTTTTCTCTGTCGAATTCATATTCATGATTATAATAGAACCATTCATTGACGGGTTGCTGAGCAGCGCCGTCTTCGGCTTTACCTATATAGACTTCCCAGTCATAGAGGGAAACGGCGACTCCTTCACCCACATAAACACCCGTTGCATTTGAACTATACATCAAAAGATATAGAGTTCCGAGATAATGCGTTGAAGAACCGGTCGGTCTGTAAAACTCATATTTTCCGCTTCCGGTACCGAAGACCATTCCATGAATTGCAAACCCAATATCTGTTGTGCCTTCATCATTGAAAGCAACCGTATTCTTAACAGAAACAGCCGGGTCTATGGCATACTCGGGCCGAGGATAGACTGATGTTCCGAGCCACCAGTCATTTGACGAATCATGCCAGTCTGTCCAGTCTTCAAGATTCAGCAGTTTGAAACCTGTGGCAATTCCGATATCGCTTGCTTCCACGGTACCTTTGTTATCGATAACCGTTGAATTTTCAAGTCCCGTGCAGGCTATCCTGTAATGGCCCTTCATCACTCCTGTCTTTTCATTTAAAACCATAGTTCCCGAATAGGATTCACATACAGCCTTAAAATCAATAAGAACATAGGCCTCATTATCGTTGGTTCCAAGGTTGCCTTCGTTCAATATAACCTGACCTGCCATGACATATGCTTCCGCCCTCAGAGCCGTTGCACCCTGTTCATTATGAAGCAAAAGTCCGCCTTCAATATTGGCCTTCAGTTCACCGTAAGAATTATCATAGGGATACATGGTACCAAAGTTATCGACTCCCAGACCGCCGGACATATATATCTTTATGCTGCCGCGGATAATACCCTTGTTAATTATACCTGTACCCTTTGTAATCTTAAATACCATAGGGTAGGTCGTAGACATATATGTATCCGTGTACTT
>JAEEVO010000197.1 GCA_016290905.1 Lachnospiraceae bacterium
ATCAGCATAAAAGCTATCTCTCGGAGAATACTACCTGCGTTCTGCTGTTGATCGTGGAAATGACATCATCGATATTTTTCTGATCAATGAAATACGGCGGCATCTCTTCAGACACTATCATCAACACAGAATTATCAGGGATCATGATCGAGTCGACATTGTCAAGCATCTCAAGATATATCTCATCGAGTTTTGTAGCAGGATCAAAAAGTCCTTGCCTGCGCAGATCTTCCTGATAAGAGACCTCTATAAGATCCGGAGTAAAACTTGTAGTTCTTTTATATCCGATCAGGTTGTCTGCCTTCATCAATTCACATCTGTAAACAGCCGCAGCACGGTTAACCGGTATTGACCCGATATAGTGTTTCTGAACATCTTCACTAAGCAGGATATCAAGGAAAGCATATGCACCGTCTTCTACCGGTGAGCCTTCCGTAATCGAGAAGGAATCATAAACCTTTGCAGAAGGTCCTCTTCCATCAGCCGAGGGAAGACCCATAAACCTGATCTTATCACCGTAATAATCGGCGCCGGCAAGCATCGATACATTATATAGATCTTCTATAAACGTAGCACCGGCATATTCCTGCTTATCGTCTCCATAGATCCACACATTCTGTTCTTCGATTTTGCCCTCCGGTATATTATCCCGGAAAAAACTTGCTATCTCACGGAATTCTTCCCGGTTAAAATCAATTTTCCCGTCTGTGAGCCACTGAGAATAGTTATTCTGAACACAAAGATTCAGGAAATGTAAGCGGGTGGATTTTTGTGTTACTGGTTCGACTCCGTTAAGGTTTTGCTTCACGAACGAAACATACTGATCATATGTAAAACCATTTTGGCCATTGTCAATCCTTGAACCGTCAGTGGCAATGCCCGTGACCGTAAAGGCGGTCGGAATATAGTACGTCTTCCCCTCGATCTTAGCTGCTTCGATTATTTTCGAATAATAGACCGAAGCGTCAAATCTCTTGCTTTCCAGATACGGAGTAAGATCCATAAGATATGAGTCATTCAAGAGATCGACCGACTGGGAAGCTCCGAGAATAACATCAGGTCCGGTTCCGGAACGTATATCCAGGATCAGGTTGCCGCTTACCATAGCCATAGCGCTGTATCTCTGACGATCCACATTATCAACGTCAGTTTTTTTACTATCTGAAGAATACTCACTTTGTCCGTACAGGATCAATCGCGCGAAATAATCCCCGCTTTGTTCATTAAATATCTTCAGCGCCTCGGCTTCAGCATATGAAAGCCCGTCGTTCAAGCTGGCAACAGTAATAACTGTTTTACCCGCATTCGGATTCTTATCTGCTTTCTCAAGAGTGTAAATAACCTGAGGAGAAGGAAGCAGAAATGCTGACGTAATTTTATTTTGGCTTGCGATTATTACTTTGTCATCATCAAGGCTTAGAACTGATGCATCCTGGCTTTCATACCGGTTTACATCACAATTATCGAAATTGATTATTTGTTTTTCTTCTCCGCTTTCCGGATCGTATTCATATATGCCTGTAGCCTTAGTCAGGTATCCTTTTCCATCCGTAGTAGAAGAAAACTGGTAGTCATAAGGAAGCGGTCTCCCTTCAGGGATCTCGCTTACTTCTCCCGTAGAAAGATCAAGCTCTGCCCAAATATCTGATTTCCCGAAGCAGCCGAACATGGCCTTGCCATTGCCGATGCCGGTCAAGTTAAAAATCATTGTTCCCTCACCTTTTCCGAACTCTTTTTCCAGATCAATGCAGGTTATTATTTCAGAGTCTTTTGCAACGGCAAGCTTGGTGCGTGTAAAGTCTGAATTGTCAAACTCAAATACTTCATAACCTTCGATCAAATTGACTCTGCGAAGTGAAAAATACTGTTTGTCAGTTCCGGTCCGCTCCGTATCCTGGGCTGCACTGATATCGATCTTTTGCCTGTCACAAACCTTGCGCCCGGTCTCAGTATCGATATCACAATAATATGCACTTACAAAATACGGATCAGAATAATATAAACGAATGCCCTT
>JAEEVO010000198.1 GCA_016290905.1 Lachnospiraceae bacterium
TATTTGTTTGAAGCCGAAAGTTATGATATAATATACTGATTTTATCTATAGGAAACCTTATGAGAGATTATACGGATAACACAGAAATAAAGAGCCCCAAGAAAAGCTTCGGGAACCGGTTGAAAGCAGCCGGTATTTTGTTATGCCTGGTTTCTTTGTTTGTGGGCTGGTATTATGTTTTTTACAGGGTTGTTCCCGTAGGAGAGAGCTTTACCTATGAACTGGGCGAATCCGTCAGCACCGATGTCAAGGATTACGTCAGAGGTTTCTTTAAGGCCACTTCTTTCTCAAAACTTGATATTTCAACTGTCAAGGAGGATAAGTGCGGCACCTATAAGGCTTACGTAAAACATTTCCCCCATACCTATGAATTCAAGATCAAGATAAAGGACTCAACGGCCCCTGTTGTTCTGCTTTCCGATTCGGAACATATCCTCGAAAGAAAGAAGACCTATACTCCCGAGGACATAGTGGCTTCGGTTATTGATGAGGACAAAGTATCCCTTAAGTTTTTGAACACGAGCACCGACTCCGCCATTCATGTTACAAACGGGGGAGAATCGGTTTCTTTTTCAAGTAACGGAAACAAATCAATCTCCATACAGGCTACCGACAGATCCGGAAATACCTCCACGACGATGTTTAACGTCCTTGTGGACGATGCTCCCATAATCTATACCTATGACACCTTCTACACTGTCTGCGGTGAACCCGTGGAATTTGAATACTGGGCAGATGATTACGTTGACGGGGATCTGACGGATAAGGTTTCCGTCAAGATGGAAGAGGACTGTTTTGACGTTATCGGAAAGCATAACATTACTTTTTC
This sequence comes from Lachnospiraceae bacterium, assembly GCA_016290905.1. Classification (GTDB taxonomy): domain Bacteria; phylum Bacillota; class Clostridia; order Lachnospirales; family Lachnospiraceae; genus RUG11977. The sequence continues at coordinate 830 of JAEEVO010000198.1, forward strand.
CGTTACTGATTCCTACGGTCTTACCACAGATCTGGAGGCTTCGGTTTGCGTGCTTGAACCGGAGATCCTGCAGGACCTGGTAAATACCGGAAGGATAAGCGGCTTTGCGCCCAATGTCTGCGGTGTTATCAATCCTTACGATGCAGGTTATGTGGTTGCGGATGATATAGTGAGCGCCAGGGAAGGGCTTATTCCCGCCACCGTCAGGATTTCCTTTGAAACAGCCTATGTCAGGAGCTTCGGAAGCGGATACATCCTTAAGATAACCGATGATGAGATCATTATCGGCACCAACCAGCACGTTGTTTCCGACCAGAAAAAGGTTAACGTCAGCTTTTCAAACGGTGAAAAGGCCGTGGGTAAAGTGGTAGCACGGAAAAAAAAACCGGATATGGCTTTTGTGTCCGTTAAGATCGCGGATATTCCTTCGTATATGCTCAGTTATTTAAAGACTGTACACATAAATCTAAACTATTACAGAACCCTTTCAAATGCTCCCGAATTTGCCGTAGGTATGTATTGTACGGACGGAATGGGAGACGAGTGGCTTACCAATTACGGAACTATAGTGAGAAAAACGGGAAAGCTTTCACAGTACTTTGAAAACTTTAACTATCCCGTCACCGAGGTGAGTGTCGATCTGGTACCGGGTGTGTCCGGCTCCATGATCTTTGATTCCCACGGTAATTTTGTATGTATGGCAAGCTTTTTCTGGGAGCATGGGATTATAAAGGAAAATTACGGGGTATCTCTTGACGATATCCTTGATTTCTACGAAGAAACCTTCGGAGAGAGACTGGAGTATTATTAGACATGGATGGATTTGACGGGATCAGAATAAACAAATATATAGCCTCCTGCGGCGTATGTTCCAGAAGAGATGCGGATAAGCTTATAGAATCGGGAAAGGTGACCATAAACGGCCGCGTAGCGGTAAACGGAGACAAAGTCGAGGCCGGGGACAGCGTAAAGGTCGGTTCAAAGCTTATAAAACTCAGTGAAGAGAAAACCGTACTTGCATATTATAAGCCTGTGGGAGTCACATGTACCGAAAGGGATGCCCATGCGGAAGTCACCGTTAAAGAGGCCCTTAAATACAGGACCCGCGTTACTTACGCAGGCAGGCTCGATAAGGATTCCGAAGGCCTTCTTATAATGACCGACGACGGAGACCTTAT
>JAEEVO010000077.1 GCA_016290905.1 Lachnospiraceae bacterium
CCGCATCTCATTTCAGTCGGGGCTTGAACCCCGCCTGAAACGAAGATATCCCCCACCTTCGCTACGCTAAGAGGTGGGGGATATCTTCTGTTTTGTTATATCCTGCATTTGCTTTTCCATGCAGAAGTCTGGTATTGAAGTGCATAGAACGCCCTCCCTTTAATCTCCTACTTTCTTTATAAAAAGCTCATATGTACCGTCTCCGTTGTCAACAAATTTGCCTTTTAAAACACCTTCAACGTATTTTTATTACATCATATAATGTAATACCATTCATCGCCCTGTTGGATTTCTTTTGATTTTATCTTGTTGTCGGAAGTTCTGTATTCCATTTCAAGATTCTTCATGCTTACTTTTGTATTCGGTTCGATCGAGTTTGTGATAAACGCGTTTCCGCCTATTACCGTATTCTCACCTATCACCGTATCGCCGCCAAGTATTGATGCTCCCGCATATATCGTCACATTATCGCATATGGTGGGATGTCTCTTTTTTCCCGAAAGCCTCTGTCCGCCCCTTGTCGAAAGAGCGCCTATGGTAACGCCCTGATATATTTTTACATTTTCACCTATAACGGATGTCTCACCGACTACAATACCGGTCCCGTGGTCGATAAAGAAATATTTTCCTATGGTCGCACCGGGATGTATGTCTATCCCCGTCTGAGAATGAGCGTATTCCGTCATCAGTCTCGGAAGGACCGGAACATTCTCAAGATAAAGCTCATGAGCGATCCTGTATACCGTGATCGCTATGATTCCCGGATAAGCCAGTATTATCTCTTCATAGCAGGCTGCTGCCGGATCGCCGTCAAGCGCCGCTATCAGATCCGTCTCAATATATTCGCGTATCTTCGGGACCTTTGAAAAAAATGCCTTGCATATCCTGTAACTTTCATTTTTTCTTTCCTCATCCGTCATAGTCCCTCTTTTCTTGCAGAAATCAAGCGCCAGAGTTACCTGCTTGTTCAAATGATAGAAGGCATCTTCGATATTAAGTGCAAAACTGTTTTGAGGGTTATATATCTTATATGACTTATCCCTGAAATATCCCGGGAATATGATCCTGAACATATTGTCAACAAGCTGTCTTACTTCAAGTCTGTCGGGATTATTGAAAATATTCAGAGCATCGATATTCTTCCCACCCTCAAAGTCGGCAAGTATATCCCTGACAAGCCTGTCTATCTCTGTTTCCTTAACCAAATCGCTCAAATCAAACCTCTTTTCTTCAATCATTAGAGATCATCGGGACGGTTGTTTTGTGCGGGTATCCTGCAAAAGGTCCTTTCAAACCGCCCCGATCCTCTAAAAAAGTTATGCAAATGTTTTAAGCACCTTCACAAGTGCGTCTATGTCATCAAACGAATTATAAAGTGCCAGTGTAGGTCTTACCGAACCTTCATAGCCGAAACGTCTGAGCACGGGCTGTGCACAGTGATGTCCCGTACGAACAGCTATCCCGTAACTGTCAAGTCTCTTTCCAACCTCTTCATCCGAATACCCGTCAAGGCTAAAAGAAAGAACCGATGCCTTATTAAGAGCCGTCCCTATAAGATGAAGTCCCTTTACGGTCTTCATTTCCTTGATCGCATACTGCAGAAGCTCATGCTCCCACCTGTATACACAGGGCATTCCGATCTCCGAGAGATACCTTAATGCAGCTCCGAGTCCCACTGCATCTGCTATGCTTCCCGTACCGGCCTCAAACTTATTGGGTACCGGATTATATATTGTGCGTTCAAATGTAACATCTGCTATCATATTTCCGCCGCCGTGATACGGTCTTGCACTTTCAAGCAGCTCCTTCTTACCGTAAACAACGCCTATTCCCGTGGGTGCGAAGATCTTATGCCCCGAGAAAACAAAGAAGTCAAAGTCAAGAGCCGAAACATTTACCGGTATATGGGCTACAGACTGTGCTCCGTCAACCAGTATCCTTACTCCGTGTCTGTGAGCAATGGCCGTAAGTTCGGCAACGGGCGTTACGGTTCCGAGAACATTTGATACATGCGTTACCGCAACAAATTTTGTCTTCTTGGTAAACAGCTTCTCGTACTCATGCAGGATAAGCTGTCCGGTCTCATCACAGGGGATGACCTTGATCACCGCACCGGTTTCCTGTGCAACAAGCTGCCACGGAACAATGTTCGCATGATGCTCAAGGATTGAAACTATTATCTCGTCCCCGGGTTCAAGCAGAGGTTTTACATAAGCATTTGCCACCAGGTTTATACCTTCTGTGGTACCTCTTACAAAGATTATCTCTTCTGAGGAAGACGCACCTATAAAGTCCCTTACTATATCCCTTGCATTCTCGTAGGCATCGGTCGAACGTGCCGCAAGCGTATGTGCTCCTCTGTGTACATTGGAGTTTTCATGCTCGTAATAATATGTAAGCCTGTCTATCACTGCCTTCGGTCTCTGTGTTGTTGCTCCGTTATCCAGCCATACCAGTCTGTTCCCGTTTATCTGTTCGGAAAGTATGGGAAAATCACTCCTGATCTGAGCCAGTGTCTTGCTGCCTATACGGATGCTCTCATCCCTTGAGGTATAAACCTTTGGCGCTGTCTTTTTTCTGTCTGCCGTATCTCCGCCAAGAGATGTGGGGGCATCTATCTTCCTGCTGTTCTGCTTAGCCTCTGTCTGTGAAATCACAACAGGAGTATAACTTGTTGTTTCCTTCGATACAACCGGTATATCACCGGTTCCGGGAAGGTATACTGCCTCCACTGCAGCCGGACCCTGAACACTGTCAAGCCAGGGCTCCGATGATGCGCCGCCATATGCGAACGGGTGTTCCCAGTCGAATGTGTCCGCACTTCCGGTCCTTCCTGCCGCACCGCTTCCGGGATATGAAGCCCCGGGAGCTGTCCCGCTGCCTGCAGCCGATAATGCCGAAGCAGGATTTGTCCCGTAATTTGATGCTTCTGTGCCCGCAAGACCCGTACCGGGTGCATTTACCTCAGGAACGCCGTAACCCGGTAAGCCGTTTTCCGTTGCGCCGAAATCCGGTACCGTATAATCTGCACCATTGCCCGGATATGCATAATCCGTTGCGCTCATGCCGGGAACGATCGTTTCAACAGAGCCATATCCGTCCGGAACGGCGTTTGACGGCCGGGATATCTGCGGTACGGACGAAACAGCATTTCCACCCGCGCCGGTATCGGAATCCGCAGATTTATCCGCGGTAGGAACACCATATATACTCTCGGTCAGATCCGGAAAAAGCTCATTGGCAAGTCTCGATATCTCAGCTGCCTCGGGAACTCCTGCCAGGCTCTCAATCGTAGTCATAGTATTCACCAACCTCTACATCCTCCAAAACTGCTATAGCATCGTCTGCAAGTATAGCTGCCGAACAGTATAATGATAAAAGATATGAAGCAACACCTTTATTGTCAATGCCTCTGAAACGAACCGACAGTCCTCTTGAATGCTCATTCTTAAGTCCTGCCTGGAACAGACCGATCACACCTCTCTTTGCTTCACCTGTACGTATGAGCAGGATGTTGGTCTTTCCGCTCTGTGATCTGGGATTCTTTAATCCGTCAACCAGGAGTTTATCTGTAGGAATAATAGGGATCCCTCTCCATGTAAGGAAGTTTCCTCCGGCAATGTTTACGGTAACGGGCGGAACACCCCTTCTTGTACATTCTCTCTCGAATGCGGCGATTGCTCTCGGATGTGCCAGGAAGAACGAAGGCTCCTTCCATACCTTTGTAATAAGCTCATCCATGTCATCGGGTGTGGGGGCACCGTTTCTGGTCTGTATCCTCTGAGAATCGGCTATGTTCTTTAACAGACCGTAATCATCATTGTTGATGAGCTGGCTTTCCTGACGCTCACGAAGAGACTCGATAGCAAGTCCCAGCTGCTCCTGTACCTGATCGTATGGAGCGCTGTAAACATCCTCAACCGCAGTATTGACATTTATTATGGTTGATATTGAATTCAGCCTGTATTCTCTGGGCTCACTCTCATACTCTACAAAACCCTCGGGAACAATATCGTTCTTCTTTGTCTGGCTGCAGAGAACATCCAGGGGTGTTTCACCCTCTACTACCTTATTTACTCTGAAGATACCTGTCTCTAGTCCCTTAAACTCAAGGAACTTTGTAAGCCACTTGGGTGTCAAAGCACCAAACTGCGGCTTGGTCTTGGTGACATTGGCGAGGTTATAGGCCGCCTTGGCACCTAATGCATTGGTGATAAATCCATTCTGTTCTGTTTCATTTGCCATTTTAAATTTTCCTCCTGAAATGTCTTTTATTTTCAAGGATCCCTGCTGTTAAAGACAACCTCACCGATCCTTCAAAAATCTTTTTTACAGCCAAGCACCTTCATGCGAGAAGATGATATCCTTCATAGCCTCTATACCGCCTTTGAGGTTATACATAGGACCGGCATATCCTGCTTCACGCAGAGTATTTATAGCCAGTATGCTCCGTTTTCCCTCACGACATATAAATATCGTATCAATCTCGGGATTCAGTTCATTCTTTCTGCGAGCCAGCTGACCGATAGGAATGACGATGGCGTTCGGGAATCTCATGATAGCCCTCTCGTGAGGCTCACGTACATCAACAAGCGTCATCAGATCACCGTTCTCAATCCTCTTTGCAAGTTCTTCCGGTGTGAATCCTTCAACTGGAATCTCTTCCTCAACCTCTTTCAGCCCGCAGAATTCTTCGTAATCAAAATCCTCAACCTTGGTGATAACGGCATTTCCGCCGCATATAGGACAGTTATTGTTTTTTCTCACCTTCAATATCTTTGAACGAAGGTTCAGACTGTCAACAACCAAAAGCTTACCGTCAAGATGTTCCCCGATACCTATTATAAGCTTTAATACTTCATTTGCCTGTATACTTCCGATGATACCGGGCAGCGGACTGATCGCCCCTCCTTCTGAACATGTCGGAACAAGTCCGGCCTCGGGAGGTGCGGGGAACTGGCAGCGATAGCACGGACCGTGGTTCAGGTTGAATATACCTACCTGACCTTCAAACTGATATATTGCTCCAAAAACCAGAGGAATGCCGCATATAACGCATGCATCATTTATCAGATATCGTGTCTTGTAATTGTCGGTACAATCAACGACGATATCATATCCGTCTATTTCGGCAACAATGTTATCCGCTTCCAGCTTAATGTTTTCCGCTTCAAAATTTATATTCCTGTTGATATTTCTCACTTTATCTTTTGCGGATGCAACCTTCGGACGCTTCAGATCCCTCGAAGTATGAAGCACCTGGCTCTGTAAATTCTCCGGACTCACATCATCAAAATCGATCACCTTGATCGTTCCGACACCTGCTGCAGCAAGATACTGTATAACCGGAGAACCCAAAGCGCCTGCGCCGACTACAACAACACGTGCCGCCTTTATCCTTTTCTGCCCCTTAACACCTATATCTTTTAACAGAAGATGTCTCCCGAAGCGTTCAACCTCGGAATCGTCAAAAGAAACCGCTTTCCTTCGTTCATCCGGTATTATGCTTTCTACAGGAGCTCCTCCGGCTATGGCCGGGAGCAGAAGCACATCCGTATCCTCCGCAAGCTCCGTATCCCAGAATACTCTGTCCGTCCTGTTCTCGTCACCCGCATATATCTGCACGAAGCTTCTTAAGTTTTCCTCTGCGTCGAACAGCACCTTTTTGGATTCCGCATATTCGTCAGTAAGAAATGTGAGTATATCGCGTATGTTTTTTTTCGGAACATCTATTACCGAATTTCTTTCAAAAAAATTCTTAAGTGTAGCTGATATATAGACCTTCATCTCCTTCAATCTCCCATTATGATCAATTCTTTTATTCCCGATTGGATGCTTTCCCTGACATATCCCCTGATCTCCTCCGAAAATAAAGGCCTTTCGGGATATCTGCCTGTTTTTGATATGCCGACTATGATACTTATCATACCCGGTATCATATGTTTTATATCCTCTGCCGAAGGAACCGCCTCACATTCCGGATGTGAATGAAAGAAGCCTATAAGCTCCGTTCCCTCCCTTTCAGCCTCCTTTTCTATCTTGTAAATATCCATAGGGCTGATACTGAAATAAACACGTGAGCTGCTTTCTTCTTCACTGTTGCCGAGGATCCTTACATTAAGGATCATATCGTCATGTCCGAGCACCGCTCCGCATACCTCGTAAGGATAGGCCTTTTCGCATGAATCAGTCAGTATTTTTACCTGTTCTTTATGAATTATTATTTTTTCCATTTTAATATGTAAAAATCCGGAAGCCTGTCAAAAGCTCCCGGACATATAATATGCATGATCACAGTACACGACCGCATCAAACCGAAACGCAACAGTATAAAGCCGAACGTCCGGAACATATTATATGTCCTTTATCCCACATTCGACAATACATCATGTTATTTTGCTTCAAAGCTGCCGCTGCGATCATAATAATCAAACTCCTGTTTTCTTCTTTTTTAAGATTGCGGTCATTATATCATCATTTACCTACTATGTCAATAGGTTTATATAAAAAATTTTTTTTTCTTAAAACCCCGGTTAAAAGTGCTGTCAGCCCTCCATTCCGAGTCTTTTCTATCGCTTCTTCCTGATCAGATATATAATGCCTCTCCTGCCGATTCATAATCATATGATGACAGTTTCTTTATAAACGATACGGCTTCGTCAATATCCCGGTCTTCATTTTCATAGACGATCATATTCTTTTCATTGCCGGTCAGCTCTCTGATGTCCTCGGCTCTGTTAACGGTCAAAATAACAACTATACCTGCACTGTTCAAATGATAAAGAAGCTTTTTTATCTCACCGACGGACATATCCTTATCTTCACTCAGGAGATATGTATGTCTTCCCTCAAGTATCAGCTTCTTTTCGACATTCTCTGCAAACATGAGAGTAAATCCTTCATAGCCCTTAAACAAAATGCTTACGCCATGCTGACCCATACATGCCTCACGTGTCCTCGCGTTAACCTTTCCGTTTACCAGACTGCTCCCCTCACCTATGCCTTCTATCACACCGCAGGCACTTGTCGCGAATCTGATCCTGTCGACAAGAATAAGTTCCCCAAGAGTCTTATGATCCTTAAAGCACGCCGCGCATATCCTGTCGGTAAAAGAAATACGGCATACCGCGATCTCGTTTTTCTGCAGTACATCGGTCTCCCTGTACTTTCCGGTATTTACATCGATCGTATAGAGTATTTTGGATACTATTCCGGGAATTAACCGGGTTCCTATCTTAACAAAATAATTGTCCCCGCTGTGCAACGGCGCGTCATCCATCCATAAGATTGTTGCTGTTACGTTATCCGTGATTTTAATATTTGTATCTTTATATATGACCGATCCCCTTGATATATCTATCTCCCTGTCAAGTCTGATCGATACGGCCTGCCCTGCAGCTGCCTCGTTTTCACTTTTGTCCCCCGTATAAATTTCCGTAACATGAGCTTTTTCGTTACCGGGCAGAACAAATATCTCATCTCCTGTTGCCAGTCGGCCTGTTTCGATCTGTCCCTGAAACCCCCTGTAAGTATGATCCGGTCGGGACACACGCTGTACCGGCATATAGAATCCTTCTTCTTCGGACGCTGCATCAACATCTATATTTTCAAGATAACTTAAAAGGCTTTCTCCGTTGTACCATTTCATGGTATCCGTCAGATGAGCCACATTATCACCTTCGGTCGCCGAAACGGGAATAACCTTGATATTTTTCAGATCCAGTTCCTTTGCCAGCTTCCCTATTTCGTTCTCAATCCTGTTAAAGACAGCCTTATCGTAATTTACAAGATCCATTTTATTGACTGCGAAGACAAAATACCTGATTCCCATTACGGAACATATCCTTGCATGTCTTCTTGTCTGTATGAGGACGCCCTTGGCTGCATCCACGAGTATGACTGCAAGATCGGCAAATGAAGCTCCAACGGCCATATTCCTCGTATATTCCTCATGTCCCGGGGTATCCGCTACTATAAAGCTTCTCACGTCGGTAGTAAAATACCTGTATGCGACATCGATCGTTATTCCCTGCTCCCTTTCTTCCGTAAGCCCGTCAAGCAGGAGAGAATAATCTATCTCTCCGTTTCTGCTCCCGACTTTGGATTCAAGAGCCAAAGCTCGTTCCTGGTCGGCATACAGAAGCTTGGAATCATATAAGATATGTCCGATAAGCGTTGATTTCCCGTCATCAACACTTCCACATGTAATAAATCGAAGCAGATCCTTCATTCTAGAAATAACCCTCCTTCTTTCTGCGCTCCATGCTGCCGTCTCCGCTGTCCTTATCGATAACCCTTGTTGTACGTTCCGACTCAACAGCGCTCAGTGTTTCCGCGATAATATCGTCCAAAGTCACGGCATTTGACTCAAACCCTCCGGTAAGCGGATAACAGCCCAATGTTCTGAACCTGATCTTTTTAATCTGTACCTCTTCGCCCTCTCTGAGCCGCATGCGGTCATCATCCACCATGATAAGCTGTCCGTCACGCTCGACGCAGGGTCTTTCAGCAGCGAAATACAGCGGGACGATATCAATGTTCTCCTGCCTGATATACTGCCAGATATCCTTTTCGGTCCAGTTGGAAAGAGGAAAAACCCTTATGCTTTCCCCTTTATGCAGCCGGGTGTTGTATAGCTTCCACATTTCGGGTCTCTGGTTTTTCGGGTCCCAGCCTTGAGCTTCGTTTCTGAATGAGAATATCCTCTCCTTTGCCCTCGACTTTTCCTCATCCCTTCTGCCGCCGCCGAAGGCTGCCGTGTATCCGCCGGCCTTAAGAGCCTGCCTTAAAGCCTGTGTCTTCATGATATCCGTATATGATGACCCGTGGTCAAAAGGATTGATGCCATTTTTCACGCCTTCCTCATTTGTATGTACAAGCATCTCTATCCCGTATTTTTTTGCGGTTTCATCCCTGAACTTTATCATTTCCTTAAACTTCCAGGTTGTATCAATGTGAAGGAAGGGAAAAGGTGGCTTTTCCGGATAAAATGCCTTTAATGCGATATGCAGCATGACTGAGCTGTCTTTGCCGATTGAATAAAGCATCACCGGCTTCTCGCATTCTGCCGCCACCTCTCTCATGATATAAATTGCTTCAGCCTCAAGACTGTCCAAATGTGTTAACTTTCCGTTCATTACATTTACCTCATTTTTTTCGGTCACCTGTTCAGCTCACGGTCTAACTTCTCAGTATCCGTTTGCCTCAAGTACGTTTGTGGTGACTGATGAAATCTCTATATCATTCTTATATATGGTCCAAACCGTTACACCGCCTTTTCTTTCGGCACGCAATCTTGCGCCCGTGCCTCCCATTTCGGGAGCCAGGACCAATGAAATGGCACCCTTGGGACATTCCTTCAGGCACGATGTACAGTTCCAGCACTCTTCCGGTCGTTTTAAATATGCTTTCCCGTCTTCTGAAAGCTTTATAATATTTCCCGGACATATTTCCACGCATCTCCGGCATCCGATGCACCCGGCGTGGTCAATCACTACTCCCATGGCTTTTATCTCCGATTTTTATCAATTCTTTCCTAAAGACTCTGATATTCCCGTTCTCATACACGGAATTAATATAACATTCAAAATCACTGCTCTTTCCGGCATGATCGGTATTCTCCTGAAAGCCGCGCCATCTGGTTTCTTTTCTTGCGCGAAGATGTGCTATAAGAACCAGGGCTACTATCAGCCTTTCCCTTATCTCATATATCTTTGTCAGTTCATCTGCGTCCACAGCTCTTATCCCGCTTAGCTCCTTTTGCAGTCTCTTTATCCCGGTCTCGGCTATCTTCAAACCGTTTCCGCTATATCTGTAATTGGTCTTGATCCCGCCGGCATATTCATCCATAATCTTCTGCATTGCATTTTCTATCTGCTCCGGTCTGATGCGGCTGACATCATTGATATTGTCATCCGACTCTTTTTTAGCCGTAAGAAATGCTTCATATTCTTTCTTTTTTCGTTCGGCCTGCCTAACCGGATCTTCATTCTCACTGCCGCCTGATAGTTCCTCCGATAAACTGCACGGCGAATATTGATCGTTTCCTGCTCCGTAGTTTTGCCTGATATATGAGATGATCCCCTCTGCGGCTATCTCTCCCTCGGCCAAAGCTCCGGTCACATATTTCTGAGGCGCCCCTCCGGCTACATCACCGGCAGCAAACAGGCCGCTTAAGGTTGTGCTTCTGTCCCTGTCAACCCAGTATCCGCTTGCGGTATGTCCGCCTACTATATAAGGCTCCGTTCCTTCTATTTCCACGTTTTCTCTTGAAGGTCCGACACCGGCTTCCAGCCACTTAAGTGTCTGAAGGGGTGCCATATTAAGGTATGCCTTATACAGCTCATCCTCCTGTTTTTCGGTAATTCCTTCGGTCTTAAGATAACAGGGACCTCTGCCCTCAAGGTTTTCCGTAACCGTACCCCAGAGCCTTTGGGATGTTGTCAGCCCGTATTTTTTCTCGTAAATCTCTCCGTTACCGTTAATCTGCTTTGCACCGACTCCCTGTGCCAACGTTCCGGTAGGAGCGATCGTATCCTTACATCTCAATGCGATAAACCGCATCTCAAAGGTGGTCATTTCCGCGCCTGCAAGTATACCCATCGCATATCCCGCTCCGGTATTAAACGGACAATACCACATCTGATGTGAGTGCTCACCGGGATTATTGGGCCTATATATCCCCGCAGCCCCTCCCTTGTCAATAAGAACC
>JAEEVO010000078.1 GCA_016290905.1 Lachnospiraceae bacterium
CGTGATTTCCTCGTCAGATGCAGTTTCCCCATCACTGCTTCCTACGGTTAATGGGCGGCAAGGAAGATTGTCATTCAGATAAATTGTACCGCCTGTTCCTGCAGCAGCATTTTCCCTGCTTGAAGCAAAGTCCGCACGGTTATTCTGATTGTCTGTTCCGTGTCCTTCCATAGGGTTATAAACACGCTTAACATTATCGGAACTGCCTGTACGCATAAAGTAGAATACAGCCTTATCAAAACCGCTCTGATTTTCTACTATCTTTCCTGCAAGAGTGAACTGGGCTCCGTTGGAGTTCTGTACAAAATGATTTGCACCAAGCTGTGTTCCGCCGGCTCCATAGCTGTCCTGATAAAGGATGATTTTGTCATGCTCCTTGTCCGAGTAATCTGCAAAGGATGGTGCCGTATCGTCAATATTTATGACAGGCTTTTCCCTGCCTTCGTGACCTGTATTATCAACAGTTAAAATTTCTGCCGACCATTCTGATGATCCTGATACAGGAATTGAGAATGCAAGGTTCTGGTCATTAGCTTCTTCTGCAAAGTTTACTGTTACTCCGATATTACCAGGATCTGTTACAGAACCTGTATGGTCACCGCTTCTTGTCCAGACTGCTTCTTTATCTCCTACGGTTATCTTCATTTGGACAAGGGAATCTGAACCCGGAGTGGCTATTGTTCCTTCAAGCTTCCATTCGCCCTTTATATACATATCCGGCTCGTATACCTTTTCTACCTTTACGGTATTTCCTTCATACTGCCTTAAGTACATATCTCCTACAAGGCGTGGAATTGAGTTATTTATCTTAATTGTCAGGACATCTGACCAGGCACTTAAAAGTCCCGTATCACTGTCGGCTGCTATTGCACGTACCTGTACGATAGTTCCGTCATCTAATCCTGCTGCACTATGTGATAAATCACGGGTAAAGTTCCAGTTTCTGGTGTTATTAGCCTTAAAGCCGTATATTACAGGATTTGTTCCGGGTATTGCTTCTGCACCGCCTGCTGCTGAGCTTGTCCACTCTCCATCCCCGTCCTTGAACTGAAGGTAAACGGCTGCTACGCCCTCGTTATCCTGGGCATTTCCGGAAATCTTAACCTTTCCGCCCTTTTCTTCAAACTCTTCTGCTTTGATTTCAGGATCTGTTATGTAAACCTTAGGTCTGTCTTCGTTAGGGTCATAGGTTATGATATTGTCTGTTACATAGCCTGTGTTTCCTACAGAGTCGGTTACCTTAAACCATACAGGAATTCTGTACAAATCGTTTTCGGTTTTATAACCCGCAAAGCCCTCATCAACAATAACGTCAACTCCGTTTGTCGTATATTTCAATACGTCATCATTAAAGTTATTGAAGTCTATAGTCCACTGAATTGACGTTGCCTTTTCAATGTGTATGAATGTTTTTGAATCAAGAAGAGTTTTCTTTGCTGCATCTGTTGCGGCCCCGCTGAGTGCCGTGTTTTCTGCAGATTTCGGAATATAGTATTCAACCCTTGTTACAGAAGACTGGGCATCGCTTACCTGTCCTCGGTATGAAAATTTACCCGATGCAATTTCATCTGCCGATGGTGAAACATCTGATATTGTGATGTCTGCCGAATTATCTACAATAATTGATTTTTCTTTTGTTCCGCTCTTATTTGCTTCATCCTTTGCCGTAAAGGTAAGAGTTACATTCTCTGTATCTTTACCAGACAGGTCAAACGGTCCCAGATAATATGTATATTTGTTATTGCTGTCAGGACCTGTTACCCAGATGTCTGAGCTTCCAAGCGTTATATAATCCAGGGCAACAGGAGCAGTTTCATTCATTCCGGTCTTTTCATTTACTTCTACCATTACATACATAAGGGCATAGTCTTTACCGAATACCATATTGTTTGCAGAACTCCACTCAAGCCCGAGATCTGTTACATATTGTTTTATCTCTGAAGCTGCATAACGGCTTGTTGTTCCTTGTTTGTATACATCTGTCGCAAGACGTAATAGTCCTACCCCTGTAATTTCAGGCGATTCAGTATCATACTTAAACGGAATTCCGTCTGTATCATCCTGCTTTGCTATGTTGCTGTATGTGATATATGGACGGCCAAGCTCTGCGCCTTTTGTCCAGAACACTGTATTATTTGCATCTGCAGCTGCCCAGAACCATTTTGTATCTCCGTCATTTTCTGTCGACTCTATCTGCCAGTTGTTTTTTTCAATGGTACTGTCTGTTCCTTCCTTTCCGAATTCTATCCATCCGTCAGGAACGTCCCATACCGAACCGTTCAATACCGGAGCGGACTGAGGTTCTGCATTATTTTTCTTCTGTGCTGACCATACCCAAAGTTTACTGATAGTTCCGTCATCATCCGTTACTGAGCCGAATACTGTCTTTGATGTAATGTAGCCGCCATCTGAACTTACCTGGTTCATCTTGATTACAGGCCTGTCTGAATCCTGGCTTACGTACAGGGTTCTGTCTGCTGAATTGCCTTCATTTCCGACTGCATCTGTAAACGTTACGCGAAGGATTACGTTTGCATTGTCTGTAAATTTTGTCGTATCTACAGTAAATTCTCCGTTACTGTATGGATGATCTTCTTTAGATAAAACTGTATATTCATCTCCGTCCTTTATATAAAGAACAGGTTCTTCGTCACTTACTCCAGCTCCGTTTCCGTCTCCGGCTGTAACAGTAAGCTTTACCTTTCCGTTTACGGTTGAGCCTGCTGCAGGACTCTTTACCGTTACTTCAGGTCCGTCTTTATCTACGATTACGTTTGCTACTACCTTCTTTGATGATGTTCCCGCATTGTCCGTTACGGTTGCATATATTGAGGCTGCTGCACTGTCAGGAAGGATGTCCTTTATGTCTGCTGTATATGTGTCTCCGGAGCCTTTAGCCTTTACCGTAGCTGCAGTTCCGTCCCTTGAGAATACTACACTCTTTACTCCAGATGAACTGTTTTCTATTCCCGCTACATCAGGATCACTCGCAGTTACGCTGATGCTGCATTCATCAGTTCCGTTTGAATAGATGAGGGCGTTATTCAATGCCTCAACAACTGGCGCTGTAGTATCAAGATTCAGCGAGAAGTTTGAGAACTCGGCTTCTATATCATCAGTCAGAGGGTCTCCGTCATGGTCAAACTTTACGCTCTTTCTTTCAAGGAAGAGATTTCCCGCATTGTCTTCTGCAACTAAAACAAGATAGTTGCTTCCTTCCGTAAGCCTTGGAATTGTAAACGAATATGTAGAAGGAACAACTTTCCAGTATTTATAATATGTCTTTCCGTTCTTCTCTTCCGTTACGCTCTGTCCGCCCTTTACAAGAGGACTTCCGCCTAAACTAAGTTCTTCCTGTTTCTGTGCATCTGCTGTATCATATTCTTCTTTATTTACGTTATAGAATACACGCTTGTATTCCTTTTCACCCGGTACAAAGTACTGGTTCTTTCCGATTACTGTATTTTTAAGCGCTTCAAGATCTTGTTCAGAAAGATCATAGCGTTCATTGTCTCCGTCTAAGATATATTCACTGCGGTTTGAATCTGTCCTGTCAAATACTGCATAGTATATTCGTCTGATTCCGCTGCCGCTGTCTTCGAATACACCCCTTATTTTCTGGGTCGTTGAGTTTCCGTATGTTCCAGCTCCGTACTTTCCGCCGGCTTTTGTATCTATGTCTGTATATGCCGTGCCCTCTACCGTTGCACTGTTCCAGGTTAATCCGTATTCTGATGCTGTTGATGACGTTATGTCATTGTTGTCAAAATCCGATACCCTGAATACTATGTCTTTTCCGGTAGAATCTATTCCGTGTGTACTTACAGGTTCTGTCTTATCAAAGATAATTGTAAAGTTTGAAGTTACAGAGCTTTCTGTATTCTGGGTGTTTCCGGCACGGTCTGTTACCGTTACAGTTACCTCAATCTCCGTTTCGTCTCCGCCCCAGCCGCTCATGTCTATATCGCTTAATGTATATTCACCCTTGCTGTCTGACCCTGTGTGTTTTACTTCGTCTCCCTTTTTCATAGTTACGCTTACACTGCCTACTGCAAGGTTATCTGTTGCGATTCCCGAAAGTGTAAACTTCCTGCCGTCAGGATTTACGTAATATGTCCTCTCATCCTTCTTATATGCATCTGTCGTTTTACCGTCTGCGGTCTGTACAAGATTGATGCTCTGAAGGACCGGATTTGTATTATCATATGTAATTGCAAACAGGTTTTCATCACTGTAGTTTCCGGCCTTGTCATAGATTCTCGCATATACTGTTCCTGACTTATCTATGCCGCTTACTGTATATGTATACCATCCGTTGTTTTCATCTTTTACGGCTTTATATGTTTCCCCGCTGACTGTTTCTGCCGTAAGCTTTGTATATGGCCTTACATATACCCTGTCTACTCCGCTTTCTCCGCTTCCGTCTGCGGCTGTAATTTTAAGTACTATATCGCTGTTTCCGTTTGAATAATATGCTTCTGCTTCTGAAAGTATCTTATCTCCTTCCTTTACCTGTGTAAGGCTCGGAGGATTTATATCTATGTTCCATGGACCTACTGTTTCTGAGGTTTCGTTTCCGGCATTATCACGCGCAGTTATCTTTATTCTTGTTGTCTTTGATACTGCGTCTGATACTGTTCCCTTCCAGGTTGATGTTCCGATAAACGGTTCTTCGTCTCCCCAGGTGTTTCCGTCCGTAGAGGTCTGGTATACGACTTCTGATACTCCGCTTCCGCCTTCATTGTCTGATACAACTCCTTCCATCTTCATGTCTGTCGTGTTGTACCATTTCTCGCTGTCGCTTGCAGCTCCGTTTACCTTTATGCCGCTTAAGACAGGGGCTGCTGTATCTACTGTTATTGTCTTTGTTACCTCTGAAGTTTTTCCTGCAGTGTCGGTTGCCTTTACCCTGAATGTATATGTTCCGTCTCCAAGGTAATCTTGTTCAGAAGCATTGCCTGATCCGTACTTTAATGTTACCGAATATCTTCCGCCTGAAGGAGACGGTGTATATGTCTTTGGTCCGCCTGTAATTTCTACAGAGCTGATTCCGTTTGTATCTGAAGCCGTTCCGCTTAATACTAAGTCTCCCTTATTCTCCTGTACGTCAAATCCGTCTGAAGCTGTGTAATATGTTCCGCTGACTGCATCATCTACCGTTACGACAGGGGAAGCCATGTCTACATCAAATTCTTGTGAATACGGTTTTACCTCTCCGTCCTGTGATGTGCTTATGTTTCCCGCTCCGTCTACTGCAAAAATATATACCTTGTATGAGCCTTCCTTAAGGCCTTCTACAGCCTCTCCCGCAGTCTTTGCCTTGAACTTCTGGTAGAAGCTCCATGTTTCGGTTCCTGCGCTTATGATTGTCCAGCCGGCACCTGTCCATGCTGCCGCAGTTATTCTGGTTGTTTCTGCTACTGCCTCAGGTTCATCCTGACTGCTTTCAAGAATCTTGTAATATATTCCGCTTATGTTCTTTTCTGTATAGCGGCCCTTCAACTGATAGTTTGCCTCGTTTACCGCATTTACTCCCGTGTTTCCGTCTGGGGCTGTTATGCTTAAAACAGGTGCAGTAAAGTCTGCTTCTGATTCTCCCGTTGTCTGTTTTACCGTGTTTCCCGCTGCATCTTCAAGCTCAAATGTATAGCTGTACTTTTCCTCATTCTCAGGATCCTTTTTGTTTCCGTTCTCATCAAACGGAATGTCAACGCTCCAGCTCTTCAGTTCAATTCCTTCATCAAAAGTAATTGTTTTTGTGCTTCCGTCGTTTTGTGTTACCCTAAGCTCCTTAAGCTTATATGAATCCTGTGCCTGTCCTGTTACACTAAGTCCCTCTGACGGCATGAAGCTTCGCCATGTTGATGCATTTATCGTAAGGGCTGGATTTCCCTTGTCATATATAAACTCTATATGTTTTGTTTCTGTATTTCCTATTTCGTCTTCTGCCTTAAAGTAATAGCTCTTCGGCCCTTCGTCTCCAAGGTCTTCTATTCTGAGGTTCCAGCCGGGGTTTTCCTTTGTAAACTCCGTAACGTCTTCATAGCTTCCGTTTTCTTCGGTACTCCACTTTACGCTCTTTACGCCTACTCCAAGGTCGTTTACTGATCCTGCTATTGTTACTGCCTTTGTTTCCTGTTTTCCCGGATTTGTTACAGAAAGTACAGGCTTTGCACTATCCTTGTATACGTTATAGCTTTCTGTTTTTGTTTTCCCGAATCTGTCTGCTGCCGTTACGGTAAGCTTCTGCTGCTTTGATTCTGTAAATGCTGTTCCCAGAACTGTAAAATTAGCCGGAGAATTACCGGTGTCGTCAACCGTAAAGTCTTTTGAAACTCCGTCCAGCTGGAAATCAAGCGTAACATCCCCGTCTGTATCTGATGCAGTTACGGTACCTGTTAAATCTCCGCTGAAATAGTACGCTCCGTTTGCATCCTTACAGTGTTCGCCCGTAGTAACAGTTACTCCAAGCTCAGGTCCGTTCAGGTTTATGTCAAACTCCCTTTCTCGTACCTCTCCTTTATTTCCCGCTGCATCCTGTGCATATACATAAAAGTACCAGGTTCCTTCTTCAAGCTTGCCCTCTTCGTGCTCTGTTCCTTCCTTGAATGTTACCTGTTCCAGTTCCCAAGGTCCGTTTACCGCTGAAACTTCTGTATATCCTCCTTCACTTCCGTCTGCCGAAGGATTTGTGATTTTTGAAGTCGAGAACTTATAGAAAATCTTTTCTACTCCCGATTTTCCGTCCGATGCCCTTCCGCTGAACGGGACAGATTCACTCAGTGCATTTACTCCTTTCTTCAATGCATTCGGAGATGTTATCGTAACCTCAGGTTTTTCGTCATCAAAGTGAAGGTCTATATATTTTTCCCTGTTGCTGTCCCTCGGTGTTGCATCCTGTACGTAATAATATACCTTTGTTCCGTCAGCAATTTCATCTGCTCCGCCGAGCGTTATCGTATCTGTAATCGGAAAATCATCTGCCTGTTTTACCCGTTCAAAACTTCCGTCTTCCCCGATTTTCCTGTATAACTGGTATGGTCCGAGTGACGATACGCCTTCTATCTTTACTTCAAACTGTTCGCCTGCTTCATTTCTGATGTATGAAGGACTCTTTGTTATGCCAGTTATTGTTGCCGCCGCCCTCGCCGCATTGATTACAAACTGAGGCACTTCCTTTATCTTTCCGCTTGACTTGTCCTTTACCTTTATCCTGTAGCAGTAGTATCCTCCGTCATCAGGGACTTTGAATGACACTACGTCATCTATCATGCTGTACTCAGATACGTCTTCGTATTCAGCTGCCGCTATGTCGCTGTCTGAATTAAGCTTACCTGATACCTTTATCTCAATTTCAAGGTTTCTCCTGTCACTTCCGTCGTCATCATATACCTTGAGCTCCAGGTTTGAACCTGCAGTTATGATGCCTTTCTTTGTATCTGTTCCACTCCTGTAATAGCTTACGGTTGTATTTTTCAATGAGATTTCTTCTGAATTTCTCGGCCATACTACAGGCTTGTCTGTTTCCTGGTCTACGGTAAAGTCTTCGCTGTGAGTCTGTGTGTTTCCTGCCCTGTCGCTCGCCGTTATCTTTATCGTAAGCTTTGATCCGTCTGCATATCCTGTCGTATCTATCTCTGGGAATGTAAACTTTGTAGGATCTGCTATCTGTACTTCCGCTGCTCCCTCTTCATCATCATTTATGATTATCCTGTAGCTTGCGCTCTTTACCTTGTCATAGTCATCTGTTATTCCGGCCGATACTGTTACCTTTCCGTTGAGGTATCGCCCTTCAAGTATTGTTCCGTCTTCTTTTGCAGGATCATACTTCTTTGCTTCCGTTATCTTAAGGTCATCTATAACCGGTTTTTCCGTGTCATATACTATTGTCCTTTCTACCGGCTGTGATTCGCTGTCAAGCACTGCCTTGAACGTAAAGTTATGGGTTCCCTTCTCTCCCGTAAACTCTCCCGATTCCCATTCAAAGCTGTATCTGATTTCGTTTGCAAGTACTTCTTTCTCTGTAAAAGTCTTGAGCCTGATTTCGTTTCCGTCGCCTGTTATTACAATTTCAGGCTCCCCTTCTTCTACGCATACTGTTCCCCTGAACATCTGCTTTGACCTGTTGCTGTATTCTGTAGAGCCTGCAGGTTCCGTTATTTCAAGCACCGGTGCCTTGCCGCTTGCAGACATGTGGAAGCCGTATGTTACGCCTCCCGCTGCTTCTACCTTATTCGGCACTGCTGCATAGTCTTCGCCGTCTACCCATATTATGTAATTGCTTCCGATTTCAAAGCCCTTGTCGCTGCCTACGCTCGTTATGAACTTGTATGATGTTCCGCTTTCCTGTGGCGCTGTTGTTATGTCTATCTTTGAAGCCGTTTCATCTATCTTTCCTTCGTCATCACATTTCTGTGCATATACATGAAGCGTCTCTTCTTTTAAAAGTATTCCGTCAAGTCCGGGACTTACTTCTAATACTACCTGGCTTCCGTTTGTTATGTTGTATGCCGTTCCTTCAAAGGCGCCCTTTCCCTTTACGATCGGGCTTTTTCCTGTTACCGTAAATGTAGGATTGTTCTTCGGATTGAGCGTGAACCGGCCTTTGTATGTCTTTTTGCTTTCAAGAAGACTCAGTACGTCTGCCTTACTTACGCTCCTCTCTGCTCCCGTTTCGCTGTATGTTCCGTTGTATATCGAATATACTTCTGTTATCTTGTAGTTTTGAAGTACTTCTGTTGCGATGTCCTTATATAAATAGTAATAGTCTACCGCATTTCCTTTTTTGTCTTCTTCGCTCTGTTCGCCCTCTAACGGAAATCTTTCAGCCCCGTCATATGCTACTATCTTGCAGTAAAAGTCTTTTCCCTGACTTCCCGTCTCAAGCGGTACTTCAAAATTATACTTTGATTCGTCCTGGCTTATGTATCCGCCTTTTTCCTTGTCGTATATTGCCGCATCCATGTTGATCGAGTTCGGCACGTTCTTCAGCTGGATAGGATGTTCCTCTTCCTCGCATGCCTCGTCGTTATATACACGTACCTCTATAAGGCTTACGTTGTTGTTGTCTGCGGCCTGCCCTTCGAGGTTGAATGTCTGTCCGTATGTGTCTGAGTTTGCTGCCGTTGCGGCTGTTGAAGGCCTTGTTAGTACTATTACAGGCCCCGTATTGTCTATTGTAAATGTTGTGCTCTGTGAGCTCTGGTGGTTGCCCAGGTCATTTATGTATACTGTTGCCTGGTATGTTCCGTCAAGGATTTCCTTTCCTTCTTCCGTAGGATCTATGAGTGCCTTCCAGCTGCCTTTTCCCTTGTCCTCTTCGCTTGTTTCATACTCGGCTTCTGTTTCTCTTACTGTATGGCCTTCGCTGTCAAGCGCCTTTCCGTCTGTCCTCTTGAGTACTACTCGGATTCCCCCTATGCTTCCGTCATCTTCCCAGCTTCCGCCTATATTAAACTTATCCCGGATTACCTTGTCTACTTCTGGTTTTTCTATGCGTATTTCAGGCGCCTGCGTATCTACCGCTGCACCCAATCCTATTTCGCAGGAATAAAAAAGAAAAAGTAAAGATGTTAAAAACAATGCTACAAATAAAGCAATTGTTGTTTTTCTGCGTAATTCTCTCATAGTACTCACCTTAAACTCTCACTAAATCATCACAAAAACAACTTTATAACTAAATAATTACTTTTTAAAATACTTCTGCAATTCATATTATCGGCAAATTATTTAGTTATATTAACCTTTTGTCGAACCACATACCTTTGAGTCAAAATGAATACTTTTTGGAAAAAAACTTAAAGAAATTAATAAAATTTATTAAATAAAAAAAGGTTCTGGATATACAAGTGGTCATAGTAATGCCAACTTTTTCCCCAAAACCCTCAATAAATATAAGCGAATTTGTTAAAAAAATCAACAAAATTCGTATTTTTTTTCTATAATATAGTTTAAAAAAAAAACGCCACTGCAAAGAGCAATGGCGACGTTTTAGCAGTTCTTCAGGAGGCTTGAACTAGAACAATTTCCATTCAATACCAAGTCCACCGTAAACTGTCTTGCGGCTTGGGTCGTATTTAGAAACGCCTGTGTTTACACCGTAAACATCAATTTCTTCGCGTTCAAAGTCCATTACGTAGCGGCCAGAAAGAACAAGTCCAAGATGATCTGTGAAGTAGAACTTAAAGTCTGCTCCGGCAATAAGACCCATATCAAAGTCCTGTTTAGAAGCTCTTACTACATCACCTGCTGAACCAACAAGGATAGAGAAATTAGGACCTGCACCAAAACCAATTGTAAGCTTCCACAAATCAAGGTTGAGCCATACCATTGGAGACAAATCCATTACATGCATTTCATAAGGGATATCTTGTTTTCCTTCTGCCTGGAAAACTGTAGAACTCTTTACATAGTTTACTTCTGCCTGAATTCCAAGTCCGCCAAAGAGTGCAAAATTACCATAACCACCAAAGCCAAAATCAAATGTTTTGTCGTCTTTAGCA
>JAEEVO010000079.1 GCA_016290905.1 Lachnospiraceae bacterium
TCTGACAGCAGCGCCTGCGCTACCTGCAAGAGAGCTGAAAGAATCTTGTTACTACAATATGTTCTTCGGCTGCACCAGTCTGAAATCAGTGCCAGAACTGCCTGCAACAACGCTGGACAATTATTGTTACAGGGATATGTTTTTCGGCTGCACCGGTATCAAGCTGTCCGCAACAAAGACAGATTATTATACTGAGGAATACAGAATTCCATCTTCCGGAGAAGGAACATTGGCTAGTGATGCTCTTAAGGATATGTTTTCCAGAACAGGCGGATCCTTTACCGGTACACCTGAGCTAGGAAAGACCTATTATATGATGGCAGATAGCATAACCTTTACGGCAGAAGAAGATAATTCTTCCGTCACAATAAATCTGAAGGAAGGCTCATTGCAGTGTAGTAAAAATGGCGGAGCCTGGACCGACTATACAAATGGCGCGCCAATAACACTCGATAAAAATGATAACGTTCGTTTTCGTGGAAGTGACAACGAAAACAAACAACTGTTTGATGAAGATAATCACGTGACGATCTCCGGAAAAGTAGCGTGCTCCGGCAACATCATGACGCTCTTGGATTATAATCATCCGGATCAGGCTCAAATGGGGGCTTCTTGCTTTTTGTATATGTTTTCCGGCTGCACCAGTCTGACAGCAGCACCGGCACTGCCTGCAGAAAAGCTGGCACTTGAATGTTACGCCGAAATGTTTTCCGGCTGCACCGGTCTGACAGCAGCACCGGAACTCCCTGCAACAACGCTGGCAAATTATTGTTACGCCGAAATGTTTTCCGGCTGCACCGGTCTGACATCAGCCCCTGCATTGCCTGCAACAACGCTGGCAATAGGTTGTTACAACAGTATGTTTTCCGGCTGCACCGGTCTGACATCAGCCCCGAAACTGTCTGCAACAACGCTGGCAATAGGTTGTTACATCAGTATGTTTTCCGGCTGTAGCAGTCTGACAACAGCGCCTGCCCTGCCTGCAACAGAGCTGGCAGATGGATGTTACTACGAAATGTTTAACGGCTGCACCGGTATCAGGCTGTCAGAGAATCAAACTTATGAATATGATGTACCATACAGTATTCCATCTTCCGGAGAAGGAACATCGGCTAGTAATGCTCTTGACCTTATGTTTGACGAAACCGGCGGAGCTTTTCAAGGCACACCAGTAATCAACAAGACATATTATATGAAGGTGGATTACCTGACCTTTACGGCAGAAGAAGGTGGCTCTTCAGTCACAATAAAACTGAAGGAAGGCTGTTCTCCATTACAGTATAGTAAAAAGGAAAATGGCGAATGGACCGAATGGACCGACTATACAAATAACACGTCAATAACACTCGATAGAGGTGATAACGTTCGTTTTCGTGGATATAACAACGAAAACAAACAGCTGTTTGATGAAAATAATCATGTGACGATCTCCGGAAAAGTAGCGTGCTCCGGCAACATCATGACGTTGCTGGACTATAAACATCCGGATCAGGCTAAAATGGGGGATCAATGCTTTAGTTATATGTTTTTCAGCTGTAGCAGTCTGACAGCAGCGCCAGCGCTGCCTGCAACAGAGCTGGCAGAAGGGTGTTACGAAGCTATGTTTAGAGGCTGTAGCAGTCTGACAGCAGCGCCAGCGCTGCCAGCAATAGAGCTGGCAAAATCTTGTTACAACAGTATGTTTTCCGGCTGTAGCAGTCTGACAGCAGCGCCTGCGCTGCCTGCAACAGAGCTGGCAGATTTTTGTTACTACACTATGTTTTCCGGCTGCACCGGACTGACAGCAGCGCCTGCGCTGCCTGCAACAAAGCTGGCAAAATCTTGTTACAGCTATATGTTTTACGGCTGCACCAACCTGACAACAGCACCGGAACTCCCTGCAACAGAACTGGCAAGGTATTGTTACTACCATATGTTTACAAACTGCACCGGTCTGACAGTAGCGCCTGCGCTGCCTGCAACAGAGCTGGCAAATCATTGTTACGCCTACATGTTTTCCGGCTGTACCGGTATCAAGCTGTCAGAAACGAAGACAGATTATTATACTGAGGAATACAGAATTTCTTCTTCCGGAGAAGGAACATCGGCTAGTTATGCTTTGGACGATATGTTTTCCGAAACCGGCGGAGATTTTATAGGTACACCCGATATTAACACAACCTATTATATGGATATCGGTTTGGCGAAAGCGCCGGTGATCACCACTCAACCGGCGGATCTGACACTGAAATACGGCGCTTCTTCCGGTAATATCCTGGGCGTTCAAGCTAAAGTAGCAACGGGTCATGCTGTGAGCTATCAGTGGTACAGCAATACAACCAATTCTAATGAAGGAGGAACAGCAATCCAAAATGCAACCGATTCGAGTTATACGATCCCGTCTGATACTGCTATCGGTACATCATATTTTTACTGTGTAATTTCTGCGACAAGAGAAGTTAGCGGCAAAACCGCAGAGGCAGTTTCAAATGTGGCGGCTGTTTCTGTCGGCAAAGCTGTTCCTACAGATTATTCCGCTCCCATTCTCACAGGTACCAGCCTTTCCTTTAACGGAAGTGCATTGTATCTCATCGAAACAGAAGGTTCTTCAGCACAGGGTAAGCTGTATTATGCAGTGACCGAAAGTGCTGCAGAACCTGACGTCTGGACTGACAATGTATCAGCAATTACAGCGGAAAAGACCGGTAAATTTTATGTGTGGTACAAGATCTCTGACAGTGAATACTATGAACTCACACCAACAAAGCTTGGTGAAGTGACCGTTACGATTGTTCCCGTAAATGAAATAACTCTCAATGAGGATAACCTTGAACTCACGGTCGGAAGCACGGTGACTCTCAAAGCAACAGTGACTCCAGATAACGCAACATACCCGTCTGTTACATGGACTTCCGACAAGGAGAGCGTAGCGACGGTCGAGAACGGTGTTATCAAAGCGGTTTCAGCAGGTACGGCGACTATAACAGCAACAGCCGGTGGTAAGAGTGCGACCTGTACCGTTACCGTAAAGGCAAAAAACAACAGCGGATATATACCCGTTACGCCTTCCAATCCATCCGATGACAAAAATAACACAAACAATGATGGACCGAAAATCGTCGGTAACGGTATTTCCGGTTGGGACAATATTGCCGCCGAGATAAAAAAGACTCCCGAAGGCGGCAAGGTGACTATAGATATGGCGGGAGCAACGACAATCCCTAGTTCTGTACTAAACGCTGTCAAGGGCAAAAACGTTGACATCATACTCGATATGGACGACGGTATCAAGTGGACTATAAACGGAAAATCCGTCACCTACATACTCTGGAACATCGACATGGGCGTGACCGTCGGAAAATCGGGAATACCGGTCAAAGTCATCAATAACATAACAGGTGAGAAATACAATGTGGTAATATCTCTTGCCCACAACGGACCTTTCGGCTTCAAGGCAACTCTTACAATCAATATGCGCCGGCAGGACGCAGGCTTGATTGCCAACCTGTTCTATTACAACCGGACGACCAAAAAGCTTGAATATGTATGCGGCGGCAAGATCATGGATGACGGCTCGGTAAGTCTGGAATTCAACCATGCTTCCGATTACACGATAATCGTTGACGATCACATACTCGGAAAGGAACTTACCGCAAAAGTCGGCCGTACCGGAAACGTGAAGCTCTCATGGACAGCACAAGACAGTGCGGAGAGCTACGAGGTATATCAGGTTATTGATGGCAAGTGGGTAAAGCTTGGGACTACGACCAAGACAACCTATACGGTCAAGGGCCTTAAAAACAACAAGACCTACAAGTTCATGGTTCGCTACAATGTTGGCGGAAATCTGTCAGCAAAATCAGATTCGCTTAAGCTGAAACTCAAAGTTTACTACAAGCCCGCACCGAAGGCTGCAAAATCTGACGGTAAGCTGACACTTACGTGGAAGGAAGTTCCAGGCGCCACAAAGTACAGAATATATGTTGTCAAGAACGATAAGCTTGTGAAGCTGAAAAATACAAAGCTTCTGACATACAGTATGTCTTCGAAAGCCGGGAAAACATACAGATTCGCAGTGAAGGCTTATGTTAACGGCAAGTGGACGCGTATAGAAACGTCAGACATCATTAAGGTAAAGGTAAAGTAACAGAAAGATAAAACCGCGAAGGGAATGGTATGCTACCCGTCAAGAGGACAGTGAAAAATTTAAAAGTTTTGTACCGCCAGTTGTGTATACAGCTGGCGGTATTATTATGCCGCCAAATAGTACTGTTTATGATACTCGGACGGTGTCATCACGTTTAGGTTTCTCTGAATCCGACCTGTGTTATAGTAAGCAATGTAGCTTTCTACAGCAGAGACCAGATCTTTTCGGGTCGTAAACCGTCTACCATAGTACATCTCGCGCTTTAGGATGCCCCAGAAGCCCTCCATTGGCCCATTGTCAATGCAATGCGCAACTCGGGACATGCCGTCAAAGAGAGTATGGATTAATAGATAATTGCGGTTAACAAAAGAAAACACAGAAAAATAAAATATCAAAACAAGTGGATAGCATTGATCGCAGTTATAAAAGCAAGGTTTTTGTATTGTTTGACAAGTTTCAAAAAACGTAATAAGATAATAATGTCAAAAGTCGTTGCAGCCATATATGAGGTGATATACAGTGATTAAGAGAGCATACAAAAGATCGGATATTCATGAGCAGGTAAAGAGCTTGGAATTCGCAAGAAATACTGTGGAGGAAGGCCGAAAACTGAACGGCTCTTTAACAGACAATATCGGGAAAGCGGTAGATCTTGTTGCTGAAAAAGAATATCTTAAGGTATTAAAAACTATTCCCATAGACGAGATTAATGCTGACAAATCAGGCATCCGTACCGGAGTTCTTAAAGAAAACGGGTTCCTGACTGTTTTTGATGTTCTTCGTGCGGATATGTACAGATTAGCTTCCGTTTACGGTATCGGAGAAAATATGGCTTCCAGAGCAAAAATCATAGCTCAGAGGATTGCAGCGGATATTAAGAGAAATGTGAAAATCCGTATTAATTCCGATGACAGGAATACGGAATACACTGAGCTTGTAAGAAGTGTTGCCGTATATTTGAGAGCAAAAGGCTGTTTTGAAAGATGTAATGAATTAGATAGCCGTATCCCGGCGGATGCCGAAAGAAATCTAAAGATTATCCGAAGGGCATCAAATCCTGTAAAATGGCTTTTTATACCTGATGCCAAGAGGATGGAAGCTATAGATACGTTTCAAAAGTTTTCGTGGGAATTAAAGCAACTTAATACAGGCTCGATATCTGATGAACTTCATACTGTCGGTACGATCTCGGATATTCAAGCATGGGAAGATTTCTCAACCAACTCCGTATCATTTTATAATGTACTTGAGGATCTTGTACCGGAGCATTTTAGTTTTTCCGGGGACGGTTACGGATTAACTGAAGAGATCAGGGAGGAAGTTGAAGGTACCGCACTTTATCTTAACGGTTTAAAATGTCAGCTGAGAAGCTATCAGGTATGGGGAGTAAAGTATATTCTTAAGAGACAGAAGGTATTGCTTGGAGATGAGATGGGTCTCGGAAAAACCATTCAGGCACTTGCAGCCATGGTACATCTTCGAAACATCGGTATGACTCATTTTCTGGTAATATGTCCCGCGAGCGTTATCATAAACTGGTGCAGGGAGATTGAGTCAAAGAGTGATTTAAGTGTTGTAAAGATTCATGCTTCACTTAAGGAACTCGCATATGCCAAATGGAAAGAAGAGGGTGGTGTCGCTGTTACGAATTATGAGTCCCTGACCGGTCTCATTAATATGGAACCGGAGTTCAGGATAGGAATGGTGGTAGTTGACGAAGCTCACTATGTGAAGAATGAATCCGCAAAAAGAAGTAAAAATGTGATGGAGATATGCACACATACCGACAGGATCCTTTTTATGACCGGTACTCCGATAGAGAATAATGTTGATGAGATGCTGAGGCTGCTCGGATGTTTACAGCCGCGTGTTGCCGAAGAAGCCCGACGCTTCAGTACCACGGCTTATGCCGATTCTTTTAAGGAGAAGATATCTCCAGTATATTACAGGCGTAAAAGGGAAGATGTTCTTGCCGAACTGCCTGAGCTTATACAGATGCAGGAGTGGTGCAATATGACTCCCGAAGATGAGAGGCAGTATATCCGTGATATTATGAATCGGAATTTTATGGATGCCAGACGTGTATCATGGAGAAATCCTGATTTCCATAATACTTCGTCTAAAGTTTTGAGACTAAAGGAATTGGTAGATCTGGCACGCGAGGACGGCAGGAAAATCCTGATATTCTCGTTTTTCCTTGATACCTTACAGAAGGTATCCGATATATTTGGTCCTTCATGTGTAGGGATCATTAACGGGTCTGTTCCTCCGGATAAAAGACAGGAGATAATTGACAGATTTGATAATGCGCCGCCCGGGTGCGTACTTGCCGCACAGATACAATCGGGTGGTACAGGTCTTAACATTCAGTCTGCAAGTGTGGTAGTTATCTGTGAACCTCAGTATAAACCGTCTGTTGAAAGCCAGGCTATATCACGTGCATACAGAATGGGACAGACCAGAAATGTTCTGGTGCACAGACTGCTTTGTACCAATACGATTGAAGAACGTATAATGCAGATTTTGTGGGCAAAACAGGAAGAGTTCAATACCTTCGCCGATGATTCGGCTGCGGCACGTATGGATATGGAACTTGATAATAATGCCATCAGTTCGATGATGGAGGATGAAATCCGCAGGATCCGTGAAAAATATACTGAGGAACAGTTGAACCTGCTTACGGGTTAAATGGGGGAAGGGAAAAGTCTAACACGAAATTTGATTCCATAAAGCTTATATTTTTGCCTTTAATTGTCTGATTTCTGTTTCTAAAACCGATTTTTCTTCTGTAAGTACGCCAATCTGATTATTTAAGGATTCTATGGTCTTTATATTCTGTTCATAATCATGAAGGAAACTTGGAAAGTATTTTCGTAAGACCAACATCTCAATCTCTTTATATTTTCCAGAAGAGGGATCGATCCAGCCACTTTGTTGATAGAGAATCCTATTGATACTCACGGTTCTGATATCGTTAAGCTTCAGAACAGAATCGTGTGAGATGAAAGGGAATTCACTGTTTTTTAAAAGATACATATCGCTTTTGGATGTGGGAAAATCTACCGGGTGGTAAACATCAGGATGCTTTACTGGATCATAGGAAAAAATAAGGGTACGGCGCTAACCATACCCTACTCTGGCTAACCAGAGTGACCTCGTCGGTCAAATTATCCTTTCTTATGCGGCCTTGTAGGCCAAAAAACACTTTTGTAAGTGCGAAAGAACAATTTCTGCTAAGAAATATCATATACTCTAAAATATTATATACGATTATGCTGAAAAAACTAGTAATATTTCATTTTATTTGCACTTCTATGTAAATATATTATAATTCGGATATGGATCAAAGTCAAGAGGAAAATAGAAACACCTATTTTTATTCTTGACAAAAAATTCCGCACATTGTATTATGATTGTATCAAAGGCATAGAGTTAGGATTTGAAGTAACGACATTTTAGTTTATTTTATAGTTTGAAACACGATTTTATTTTATTTATTTTTGAGCACATTTTTCAAATACACTCTTGCTTTTCCCTTTTAGGTTAGTATGCAGGAGTGGTTAACCTCCTGTATATGTGTATGTTTTTTGTATAAGGAGGTTATGTAGATTAATGGGCGTAAAGGATATTGAAGAGAAGCAGTTTGAGGATTATAATGATGTCTTTGCTGATATCATTAATGTCCTTCTGTTTAATGGTCGGCAAATAGTAAAGCCTAACGAACTTGAAAATTCGAAGGATAAGACACGATTTAAGGCGGTAAACGGAAAAATCACTGAACAGGAGAGAGATGTCGCCAAATGGTGGAGAAAGCAGAAAACAAAGATCAGGCTTGCTTTTTTTGGGCTTGAAAACCAGACTAAGCCTGACCCCAAGATATGTTTTCGTTTATATGGATATGACGGAGCTGCCTATAAAAGCCAGTATGAAGAGGAAAAACAGTATCCCGTGATCACCTTAGTGCTTTATTTTGATCATAATAGACGATGGAGTGTAGCAAAAACTCTGTTGGACGGGATGCAGGTCTCGGATGAGCTGAAACCGTTTGTAAACGACTATAAGATGAATCTGTTTGAGATAGCATGGCTAACTGAAGAACAGGTCAGGATGTTCAGAAGTGATTTCAGAATCGTTGCTGATTATTATGTACAGCTTAGAAAAAATAAACGATATATTCCAAGTCCGGATACAATCAGGCACGTTGATGCTGTGATGAAACTGATGACGGCATTAACAGGAGATTCACGTTTTGAAGAAACTGTAAACAGTACAGCTAAAAACGAAAGGAAGATGATTACTATGTGCAAAGTATTAGATGACGCTGAAAAACGCGGTAAAAAAATAGGTAAGGAAATAGGAAAAGAAATAGGAAAAGAACTTGGTGAGAAAATAGGTATATTTAAAATGATCATAAAGACAGTCAACGATTATGTGGCAAAAAATAAGCTAACCCAAAAGGCGGCTTGCGAAGATCTGAGCATAGATTATAAGGAATACCAAAAAGCCAAGAGGTTTATGAAGAAGCTTGAAGCAGAGGGATGAATTCGGATAATCAAACTTTTTAAGGTCAGTCGCAAAGAACTGACCTTTGTTTATTCATATTTAACCCGGTTTTGTGGGAAAAACGAGCTATAATAAACCAAAAGGAAACAAGAGGAGGTAAAAATGCTATTAGTTTATCCATTGAGTGAGACACCTAAGATTATCAGGAAAAAATTCGAACTGAACTCAGAAGTGTTTGAAAATGCCAGAGACTTTTATCACAGAAATAAGGATATGAGGCATCATAAAGTTGTGGTTTATGATAATAACGGTCCTGTGTTCTGTCTTGGTTGGATCAAAAATAACCCGGTGAATGTTGATAAAAACAACCCCAGAGTGCAGATGCATCTGTCAAATTACTGGGAGTATTCTGCAGAAGACGTGGAACTGGATTATTCCTATGTGGACAGGTATAAGCTGCTCGTCTTTGAAGAGCTTGAGGAATACAGCTATCATATCGCAAGGATGGTACGGAAACATAATCCTGAGATCATCATCGCATTTATGGACCGGAGAGCGGCCCTGCTTTTTGAAGAATCCGATCATATGCTCTTTGCGGACAGCGAGGACGAGATGTTTGAAAAACACCCGGAGCTTAAGACATTACGTACACTTAAGGGAACAAAGGAAATCCGCTGGGATGTCCAGGGAGTCTTCAGGGGAATAATGTCTAGTCTGGAGATCATGATCAGCATGTACTGGCTGAAACGCGAGTTCTATTATGGTCCTAAGAATCCGGATAAAACTTTCTACCTGATAAAACAGCCGGTTAAAGAGAACGGTCTGACGGCGCTTATAGCTAACGTTATCGGGGTTAAGCAGATGCTCCGCTTAAAACGCCCTGATTTTATTCCGGTAGTGGATATGGGCATTGCCGGGGATCCGAATCAGTTTGCCGGGATGAGCGGAGAGGATGTCTGGACTATGTTTTTCAAACAGATATCTCCGGTTTCTCTTGAGGAGGTGTATGACTCTCAGCACGTTATCCTGGATCAGAACTCCAATGTAAACCTGAATCCTTATCTTACGGAGTTTTTGTTCACAAACCAAAGGGCGGAGCTTAAATATGGAGACGACCTGCAATACAGGGACGAGATTGTTGCTCATACTAACGAGGTTCTCGGAAAAGTATTCCCGACCGGGCAGAAGCGTATACTTGCAGTGATTGTAAGGGGCACGGACTATAATGCTCCAAAAGTTGAAAAATATGTTCCGCATGGGATTTCTCCGGAAGAGACCCTGAAAAAAGCCATTCAGTACGTTAAGGATAAACAGTTTGATCTCGTTTATCTTGCAACCGAAGATAATGCTGTCATGGAGCTTTTCTTAAACAGTGAGCTGAAGGATAAGCTGATATATGTTTCTCAGGACAGGATTGACTACAGCAAAGAGGAAAACAAGGACCTGCTCCTGATCGAGATCTTCGGACGTGAGAAATCGGATCCTTATAGGAGAACTCTTGATTATATTGCTGTTCTGGAAGGGCTTGTGAGATGTGATGCACTTCTTGCAAATGTGACTTGCGGAGCGGTCACTTATGCACTGGGCCGCGGCAAGGAATATGAATTTGTTGATGTGGAAACGATTAATATAACAAAACAGAAGATATCCCCCACCTCTTAGCGTAGCGAAGGTGGGGGGAGATCTTCGTTTCAGGCGGGGTTCAAGCCCCGACTGAAATGAGATGCGGAGCATCGTTTTGTTACCTAGGAAACGCTGAAAGCGTTTTCGAGGTGACTTT
>JAEEVO010000080.1 GCA_016290905.1 Lachnospiraceae bacterium
CAGTTTATAAGATGCTCTCGTGAACTTGTTTGTGCTCTTTCCGCAGCCGGTTAGCATGAGTCCTGCAAAGAGGGCGGCAATTACAATGGATTTTCTAATGTGATTTTTCATTTGTGTCACATCCTTTCTGTGGTTTGATCCGAGTCTAAGCCCGGGACTCCGTGACACACAAGAAACGCACTGTAACAGCGCTGTTACTAATCGTAACAATGCCTGATTTATTGCGTTTTGGCCCACGGCAGCCGGGAAAACAATTTGCTTTTGATTATTCGGAAATTCATAAATGGAATTGCAAAATCATGAAAAAAGCATATTATTGGCGTTGGAAATTTTACATTTTAGGAATGTTGAGCACATAAATTGGGCAAGTCAAAGAAGAAAACCGATAAATCCCTGTCAACAGGAAAGAAGCTGATCGCGATATTGGTTCTTTCCTGTTCTTTAGTCGGGCTTGGCGTTTCTGCGGGTTTTGCGGTTAACGATGTCTTCTCGCTAATATTTGCTGTTCTGTCAGGCATCGTTGCTTTCATAACGCTTTTTATCCTTCTTAAGGATTATAAGATCGAGAGAAAAGGGAAGACCGCAAAAAAGACGACCAAGTGGTATGCAGACAAGTTCATCGCGGCACTTGTTCCGGTCTGGGTCATAGCTGCGATAGTTCTGATTGCTGTCGGAGCAGGTGAGAATGAGGCAGTCATGTATGCCGGCTTTTTGATGTTTCCCGTGATAAGCATTCTGATAGCGCCCAATGCCGCCTTGTATGCTCTTAAAGACATAAAGGGCTGGAAAAGGATATTCACCGCTAACGGCAACCTTGATAAATCTAAGGATAATGAGGATTTCCACATGGTAAAAGTGCCGGTGTCTTTCGAGAAGAAGCTGTTTTTTGCTGTGGTCAAAGACCGTATCCTGAATCTTTTCGCAGTGGTTACGGTTATGGTTGTCGGAGCAGTGTCAGGCCTTATATTAATTCTGACTTACGATTCCCACAGTGTCTCGCCCGGAAATGTGATCGGAGCGATATTTTATGTAAGAGTGAGACGGGGCACCGGATTTATGGCCTTTATCCTGCTTCTTGTATTGGTTTTCGGATTTCCGGCAGTCGTTTACTACATAACGGATGCCATATACAAACTCAGGACCGTAACAAGTCATAAGTACATTGCCTATCACGCGATAGTTAAATACGTGAAAACCTATAAGATGAGAATTGACTGCGACGGAAGGCATTATGAATACAAATACTGCACTCTGGTCGGCATGAGAGAAAAGAAGGTCAATGATACGCCTTCGGTTCTGATCTTTATTCCGGATGACGTTTTTATTTTCCCTGACGAAAACGTAAATCCGGAATCAAAATGAGTTCAGCTTATTCCTGCAAATACCCTGTCCATATTGCCGTAGAATAAAGGAAGCTCCAGATTGTGCTTTTTGCCCTCGTCATACACGCAGCGGCAGCCGTACATGATGTCATTTACGTCATTATGCAAGGTCATGATCCTTGAAGTAAGTTCATTTCCGGCGAAAAGCTTCTTCATTGCGATTCCGGCTATTCCGGCAGGGATCTTATAAGCGAATATCTCATTATTGTATTTCTTCAGATCCACACCTCTGGCACTGACTGTCTTCAATGTCTCTCTTATGCATTTAACTGCCATCGATAAGGCTTTAGAATCCGCCATGAGTTCTCTTGCAAGGCGGTTCGGATCGTCGATCTTGCCTTCACGTGCAGCAGTCGAGGTAACGCCTGCGTTTATTGCCATATGAATCCAGATCCATTCAAACATGTCGTGCGGGATCTCCTGCTTTATATCTGCCGAATCAAGAAGTGATATGAGCTCGTCGTAATTGTGGATATTTGCTTTCTCGTGGCTTTCAAGCATGATGTGATCGAAAAGAACACAATTGAGTTTTCCGTCCTTTTCCATATGGCCGCCTGCAGTAGGGAAGGCAGTTATATATTCATAATCTCCGATCAGCTCTTCGACTTCTTTTCGCTCGTTCCAGAAATTGCAGAATAAGATTACCGTTCCCTTAATATTTCTGTCCCTTAAGGTCTTCATTGCAGCCTCAAGCTTGCCGCTGGCT
Source organism: Lachnospiraceae bacterium (assembly GCA_016290905.1). Classification (GTDB taxonomy): domain Bacteria; phylum Bacillota; class Clostridia; order Lachnospirales; family Lachnospiraceae; genus RUG11977. The sequence goes on from JAEEVO010000080.1 coordinate 2,089, forward strand.
ACGCTTATCAGAATGAAGTCGAATTCTTCATTGTTTGGAGCAAGCTTAATACTGTATTTTCCGTCCTTTTCTTCACCTTTTTGATTGTATCTTCCGTCCAAAAGGTGGACCGGGATCATCTGGGGAACTTCTTTGCCCTCTCTTACAATGTGATACGTATCGCAACCCGCATTCTGCAGGGCATACGCATATGTCGTTCCTATAACTCCCAAACCTAAAACTGCTATCCTCATAAATCCCTCATGTGTTTTCGTATATGTCGAATCGAGATTTGATTATATTCAATCGTCCGCGTCCGGGCAACGGCAACCGGAATAATTCTTGTTCGACAAAGTTGAAGCTGTTGTTTAGATGGCATTAACGCTTCGAAATTGGTATAATCTTGAATTATTGCAGGCAATGGCGCCCTTGTGTGCTGTTGCCTGCTTTTTTTTAGGAGTTGATAATATGAGACCGTTAGTAGGCGTATTGCCGTTATGGGATGATGAGAAAGAAAGCATATGGATGCTGCCGGGATATCTTGACGGAATTGCAGAAGCCGGTGCAATGCCCGTTATCTTTCCGCTGACAGAGGATAAGGAAGATATTTCCCGCCTTGTTGACATGTGTGACGGGATCCTGATGACAGGCGGACATGACGTTACCCCGTTGATCTATGGGGAAACGCCATTGGAAGGAAAGGTCTCCTGCTGCGGCAAAAGAGATATCATGGAGAAACTCGTACTCGAGAAGGCGATGAAAGAGGATAAGCCGATCCTAGGGATTTGCAGAGGCATCCAGTTCATCAATGCCGTATTGGGAGGAACACTATATCAGGACTTGCCCTCACAGCATCCTTCGCTTGTTGAGCATCATCAGACTCCGCCTTACGATATGCCGGTTCACAAAGTCTTAGTCAGAAAGGGCACTCCGCTTTTTGATTGTCTCGGATTGGAAGTCCTCAGTGTAAACAGTTATCATCATCAGGCCGTAAAAGACCTTGCTCCGGGTCTTGAATTGATGGCTGTCTCGGAAGACGGTCTCGTTGAGGCCGTGTATAGGCCGGGCAGTAGGTTCTTATGGGCTGTTCAGTGGCATCCCGAGTTCTCATTCAAGACTGATGAGTACAGCAGGAGGATCTTCAGGGCTTTTGTTGAAGCTCAGATGGAAGAATGATTTTCAGAAGTTCTTTGCCGTAATGCTGTTATGACGCATGTGTATACAAGTAAACAATCAAAAATAAAGTAAGCGCCAAGAAGACTATGCTCATGGTAATGATCAGCGGTGCCAGCCTGCCGATGTAAGTCGGAGCAGGGCAGAAAGCTTCTCCTGTCTGACCGTTGATCGCCACTTGAAATGTTTTCCTGCCATATCTGTATGTGGCAAGATACATGGGCGCCAAAAGACACCTGAACTTGACGTTATAGTAATTTGTTCCCAACAGCTTATTGAAATAGAATTTGCTGCGGTTCTTTTTCCAAATGTCATACTCCAGTGTTTTCTTTATCTGGATCTTCGTGCGCTCCCAGCCTTCATTAAGACCGATCGTATAACGTTCAGCCGGAATGCCTGCAAGGTATTCAGGTGAATATGGAACGATCTTTGTGAAGTCGTAATTCTGGACCTTGGAGATGAACGGGTGAATGGTCTTATTGGACGCATAGATGATGACGTCATCCATATACTGATTCCATACGGAGGTAAAACGCTCACTCGAGGAGTATTCGCCGGAGAATGAAGATACCGTGTATGTATCGAAGGTCCAGAACGGAAGGTATATCCCGACGACGTTCTCAAGCCGGCTGTTCAGTACGCTTTTAACAAGACAATGCTTTCTCTTAAGAAAATTCAGAAAACACTGCTGGGTCATATCTTTGCTGACCGAGAAGGGAATAATGCCGTTTGGAGCCATGATCTGCGGATTCTCAGCCGCAGGAGTTACACTTGTTGATCCGCAGAACGGGCAGGCACCGGTGATCTGTTCAGCGTCGTAGATCGTCTCGCCTCCGCAGTTCGTGCAGATTATCAGCTTTTTGGCTCTGCCCCAGTCAACATTGGCACGCTGAAGAGCAGAATTGAAGTCGAGTTCCTGAACCGCCGGGGTTGCTCCGGGCCGGGGAAGAGGCGATGACTGTCCGCAGAAGGGACAGATTATTTTCGAGGAGACAGGATCGAATTTCAGGCCTGAAGAGGCACCGCATCCGGGACATTTCACGTCCGGACTCGTTACGTTGACTGCACCGATGAACGGGGTGTTTTCTGCCATCTTTACCACCTTCCGATACCCATATTCCTGTCTGCTTGCTGTCGTTCATTTATCCCGCAGACAAGAAAATTATATCACTTCACAGTTGTGTGAGGCTAAAACAGGGAATGAAATATCACAATACCGCAAACAGCAAAAAGAAGCGTGCAAACAAATGAATTTCAGGGATTATTGAATTATATTGCGCTTGGAATATAATTTGATTTAGAGCCGTCATGGAAGGCTCTTAAGGGATATAGAAGGTGGAAAAATGTCAGAGAATTCTTTTGTCATTGGTGCAGTTAATGTTACGAGCACGGAAGTTAAGTGCCCGGGATGCGGTGCTTCGATCGGCGTAAAATACGATCCGGAAGCTTTAAATCTGACCTGTCCTTTCTGTGGTTTGGTCTCTGCGCTTCCGCAGCCTGGAACGGTTCCGGTTATGCAGGAACTCGACTTCAATTCTGCTTTGCAGAGAGCCAGTGTAAACTGGGGGCATGTCAAGAAGATGATTACTTGTGCCAACTGCGGCGGACAGACGTTATACGATGCCGAACAGGTTACTGGCGCTTGTCCTTTCTGCGGTTCAACGAGTGTAGCTCCTGCTGCGGAAAACGCTCAGATAATGGCTCCCCAGGCCGTTATCCCGTTTGCCGTAACTAAAGAAATGACCCAGCTGTGTTTCGATAATTTCCTCAACAGCAGGCGCGTGGCTTCGAAAAAAGTCTATGGCAGCAAACTCGAGAACGTTATCGGCATATATCTTCCGTTCTGGACGTATGACACTCTTACAGTCTCAGTCTACGATGCTCACACCATAGAATCGAGATATGCGCCCAGACAGAATTTCAGAGGCGTAATTAACCGGTTTTACGATGACCTTGTCATATACGGTTCTGACAAGGTCCGTAATCAGAATATTAAAAGAGTCCAGGAATTTGATTTCCAAAGGATGGTTCCTTATTCACCGAAATACCTCGCGGGCATACCGGCTGAGCGTTATACGGTCGGACTTAATGACGGATGGGAACGTGCTAAAATGCAGATCAGCGAAAAGATCAAAAAGATGCTGTTCCGGAAGTACTTTTGGAAAGCCACGATCGACGCGATAAATACCAACTACTATAACGTCAAGTTCAGATATGTTTTGGCTCCGATTTATCTGGCCACATACAAATGCGGGAGGATGGTATATCCCGTAGCCATCAACGGACAGACTGGCAAGACTTACTGCGAAGTGCCGACTTTTCTGGCCAAGCTGATCTTAATACCCCTTGCGATCATGTTACTGGTCCTGGTACTGTTCTTTTTTGCTTTAACCCCTGAGTTAATGTAAAGAGGGGGGATCAACATATGTCATTTTGCCGGAATTGCGGATCGGAATTAAAGCCTGAAATCAAGTTCTGTGAAAAGTGCGGAACGCCTGTTCCCGCTGCCTTGGATATTCCGGGGCTGAAGCCCGTTAAGCGGGCAAGACTTAATTGGCTGCCATGGGCTGTGGCAGGATTTACTGCTGTTTACGTCTTGTTTTTCGGTTGGTTTATTGTGATGGCTAAAGTTTACGGAAGGAATCCGGGAAACTTTAAGAACAAGAATTCAGTTACGGAAAAAGTATCTCCGGAAATAAAAGTTTACGATGCAGTGAATGAGAGATTCAGCAGCGAACGTTTTGGAGATAAGACCATGTTCGCTTATCCCGAGATCTCTATTGAGGGTGAGAATACGGATTCCGCGAATGCGGAGATCGAGAAGGATCTTGGGAAGTACTGTAAAGGCAACAAGCTGGGCAAATACGCCGCTCAATACACTTATTACATCAGCGAGAATGTAGTCTCCATTCTCGTTGAAATGTGCCGTACGAAAAATGATCCGCGTGTTGAATATTATGTGTATAACATTTCCATCGAGACGGGAAAGCTTTTAAAAGATGAAGAGCTGATCACACTGTACGGAACCACTGACGAAGACTTTTTCGAGAAAGTAAAAGAGACGTATAACAGTTATTACAAAGATGGGAAGATAACCCAAAAAGAAAAGGATGATCTGCTTAAAGAAATGAATTACAGAAATTTATATCCTTACATCGGAAAAAACGGTCACCTTTGTTTTGCGGTTAGCATTTCCAAAGAAGACGAAAGCTCTGAAGATGTCATCTTTGACACCAATACCAAAAAACCTTTGACCGGTCTGATAGATATTTAATATCTTGGTATAATCTTGGAAAAGCCGGTTTGCAAATCTAAAGAGGGTGCATCTGTGTTAAAAAGGGTTCAAAGGATAATTTCAGCTTTATTTGCCTTCATAATTGTCATTTCAGTCTTTTGTGTACCTGTCTCTGCTGATTGTGGCCCGAAGCCTACACTGAAAGTCAGAATAGTGAACCCTCCGGATTCAAAGTATTGCGTCGCACTGCTGACATATAAGTCTTATGAGCCATCCAAAGAAGATAGAGAAAAGGGCTACGATAAATTCTACACAGACGGATATGGTCTGTTTTTGTCTCCGGTCGGAACAAATATACATGAATCCAACGAAACAGGAGTTTACGGATTCCATTATATGGTTCCTTGGGAATTCAAGGTTATCGTTATAACTGATAACGGAGATAAATATGTAAGCAATCTGATCAAGCGGAACAGTTTTCATAGCGAGTGCACCTTTAATGTTAGTAACGGTGTTCTTAAAGAAGAGGCGTTTACGAGTTACAATGTTTTACGTTATTCAATACCTGCAGTTCTTTGTTTCGTAGTAACGATCCTCTCGGAGATGCTCGTGCTTTTATGGTTCCGCCTGTCGATCAAGAAGAACCTGAAGCAGCTGTTTTTTATAAACATCGTCACGCAGATCTTCCTTAATGTCGTAACGTTCTTCATCAACATTTTCTGGGTCTGGGCGGCAGCTGAATTGGTGATCATCATCGTGGAATCTGCTTATTACAGAAAACGTCTTGTTAACCGGGACGGCGAACAGGTTCCCGGAAGGAACGTGGCTTATGGAATCGTTGCCAATCTCTTCAGTTTGTCTATGGAATTGCCGATGCTTCTCATTGTGTATCTGATATTAATGTTCTTCGGTTGAACGGGAAGGGTGAAAGACTTGATTGGAGATATTGTTACAGTTACAGTCGACAGGCCTTTAGGCAGTTATCATCCTGAGTATAAGGATATGTCTATGAAGTGGGTATTCTTTGATCTCGGCTCAACACTGGTTAATGAGAGTGATGTATATAAAAGCCGTTGCGAATATGCAGTCCAACAGTTAAACATCGATTTGCCTGAGTTTATGAACAAGGTTTGTGAGATGGCGAAAACAAGCCCGACACCTATCAGGACAGCCGCCAAATCTTATGGAGTTGTTTTGCCCGAGTGGGACAGCAGTCTGGAAAAACTGTATGGTGCAACACATAGGGTACTCTCTGCTTTACATGGTAAATACAGACTTGGGGTTATAGCAAACCAGTCATTGGGAACACAGGAAAGAATCGATAATTGGGGGATCGGACAATTCTTTGATGTTGTAATGGCATCGGCAGAAGCCGGGTGTGCCAAGCCTGACCTGAAGATCTTTACCAAGGCTCTTGAGAAGGCCGGATGTGAACCTTCCGATGCTGTCATGATCGGAGACAGACTGGATAACGATATTATCCCGGCGAAGAAACTTGGAATGAAGACCGTATGGGTGCGTCAGGGCTTTGCAGTATATCAGTCTATTGATTCAGAGAGTAAAAGACCGGATTATATAGTTGACAGCATCGAGGAGTTAATTGATTTGCTGTGAGAAGCTGTCAAATACGACTCTTTAACATAAAGAAGAATAGATATGGAACTGATATATAAGAATGCTGAAATAAAAGATGCCGATCTGCTGATAGATATCTATAACTCCGCATTCCATGATGATTATATTCGTTATGGTCAATGTCCGGCTTATGGCAGGACAAAAGAAAACATGGAGCAGTCTATCAAGGATTTCCCAAAGATCATTGCTTATGATCAGGATGAAGCGGTTGGAGTTATCTCATATAAAACTGAAGGACCGGGCAAGTATTACATCGGTTGTTTAGCAGTAAGAAAAGAAGAACAAGGGCAGGGAATAGGAACAGCCTTGATGAGGTTCTTCATGGATGATCATCAGGATTGGAATGAGATTACTTTGGTCACACCTAAAGATAATGAAGCCAATATCAGGTTCTATACCGGGCGTTTTGGTTTTGAAATCGTCGGAGAAGAAACTGATGGAAATGTAGTTGTTCTTTGGTTTAAGTTAAGCCGGAAATATTAATGTGTAAATCGCAAGCTTACTCGCGATTTTGGTAAAATGAAGGCGTTGGAATGCAGAACATTATATGATTCGATCCAAACTTACATTTTTCGGGGAATAAAATGGGGCAAACAGGCAAGAACTATTTGATAAGAAAAGCTGCGATTGAAGATATTTCCAGGATTGCCGAGATTCTGGTTTTTGTCAAACGGATGAATTATCGTGCAATCTTCAGGAACGATGCGGTCTCCTTTGGTGAGATTCAGGTGATCCCCGTGGCAGAGAAGTATTCCGAACCGGAGATACTTAAAAATATTTGGGTTTATGAAGCTGATGGTATCATCAAGGGCCTTATCCGAATAGCGGGAAAAGAAGTAGTCGAATTATATGTGGAGCATTTCTTTCAGGGTCAGGGTATAGGCGCGGAGTTGATCGAATTTGCCAAAAAGGAACATGACGTCAAATTCTTGTGGGTTTTGGAAAAGAACGCGAATGCAATAAGATTCTATGAGTCCCACGGATTCCATAGAACCGGGAATAAAAAGCTTGAAGAGGGTACTCCTGAGTACAAAGTGATGATGGAACGGTAAAGAGAAATAGGGAGTTGTATTGTGAGTTATTGGCTGCAGAATAATCACATAGACATTTCGGACAAAACGGTCGATAAAGGAGCGTTTAAAACCATTGACTACAGGGAAGTCACGGATGAAATGATCAGCTCCGTAGCAGGCGACGAGAAGATACAGTATATCCAAGTCTCGAAAGAATTGCCTGGCGAAGCATATCAGGTTATAGACAAGTTCCTTGCGGCCAAGCCTGACATGACGTTCCGCATATGGGGACTTTACGGCATCAAGCATTATGACATCTCTTATCTTCATCAGTTGTCTCATCTGAGGCATCTGATCATCAGCTGCCACCTGGGTTCAAACCCCGGACTGATTGATTTTAACCTTATAAAAGGTTTGCCGTTAAAGTCGCTTTGTCTGGATGCTTTTGATCTGAGAGACTACAGCTTTATCAAGGATCTTCCTGAAAATATCGAACGGTTGGAGATAATGGCTGATGCAAAGACACGAAGCATAAAATTCGACTGTAAATGGCTTCTTATGTTTAAGGACCTCAAAGTATTGTTTCTCGGCGGGAAGGCAAGGAAAAACATTACGTGCCTAAATGAAATGAAAAGCCTTACCAGCCTTTCGATTCGCGGTATCACACTGGAAGATTTTTCTTTCCTCAAGGATATCGGACTTGAAGAACTAAACCTGTTTTGGAATTACAATGATGACCTCAGCGGAGTTGGCGAATTGACGACTCTTAAAGAGATCTATCTTTGGAGGATCAACAGATTAAGTGATATTTCTTTTCTGGAGAAGCTTACGTCTCTTGAGACGATAAGGCTTGAATATCTGTGCCATGTGACCGGTCTTCCGGACCTGAGCAGACTTAAGAATCTTAAAGAGATCATTTTGGATAATAC
>JAEEVO010000081.1 GCA_016290905.1 Lachnospiraceae bacterium
TTCAGCACTGCCAAGTACTGGCATGATGTACATCCCGACGGAGTACAGCTGACAGTATCGGATACCGGCTGGGGCAAAGCACTCTGGGGCAAGCTTTACGGAGCATGGCTTAACGAGTCGGCTGTATTTGTATACGATTTCAATCGTTTCAATGCCGCAGATCTGCTTCCTATGTTTGCTAAATACAATATCACAACCTTCTGTGCACCGCCTACAATATTCAGATTCCTTATAAGAGAAGATCTGACACAGTATGATTTAAGCTCAATCAAGTATGCAACAGTTGCAGGTGAAGCACTTAATGAAGAAGTATATAACAAATTCCTTGAGGCTACAGGAATAGAGCTTAAGGAAGGCTTCGGTCAGACCGAGACAACACTTACGGTTGCAAACCTCAAGGGAATGAAGGTTAAGCCCGGTTCAATGGGTAAGCCTTCACCTATGTATGATGTTGATATCGTACTTCCCGACGGAACAAGCGCTGGTGTCGGTGAAACAGGTGAGATAGTAGTAAAGACCGATAAGAAGGTACCTTGCGGATTGTTCAGAGGTTACTACAGAGATGATGAAAAGACCTTAGAGGTATGGCATGACGGTGCATATCACACAGGTGATACCGCTTATCGTGACGAGGACGGATATTTCTGGTATGTCGGACGTACCGATGACCTTATCAAGTCTTCGGGATACCGTATCGGACCGTTCGAGATCGAATCGGTACTTATGGAGCTTCCTTATGTCTTAGAATGTGCCGTTACCGCAGCTCCCGATCCCGTAAGAGGCCAGGTAGTTAAGGCAACCATCGTACTTACAAAGGGTAAGCAGGGTTCCGATGAGCTCAAGAAAGAAATCCAGACCTACGTAAAAGAGCATACGGCACCTTACAAGTATCCTCGTATCGTAGAATTTGTAGATGACCTTCCGAAGACCATCAGCGGTAAGATCAGAAGAAATGTATTAAGAGATAACGATAATAAAAAGAATTGAAGTATAATATAAGAAAGCATAAACATTGGCTTTGCAGGCCGGTGTTTATGCTTTTTTTGTTTTACTATGTATTTATAATACTAGTCACGTCTGAATAAATCTCTGGTGTAAACCTTTTCTTTTACATCATCGAGTATTTCTTCGTATCTGTTGGCGATAATGCAGCTGCACATCTTTTTAAACTTCTTTATATCGTTTACAACTGTGCTTCCAAAGAAGGTGGAACCGTTTTCCAGCGTTGGCTCGTAGATTACGACGGTTGCACCTTTTGCTTTTATCCTCTTCATTACGCCCTGGATGGAAGACTGGCGGAAGTTGTCGCTGTTGCTCTTCATTGTGAGTCTGTAAACTCCGACAACGGTTTTCTTCTGCCTGCTTTCTTTGGAGGCGGAGTATGATTCGCTGTTATGATAGGTTCCGGCAATCTCAAGAACTCTGTCGGCTATGAAATCCTTCCTTGTACGGTTGCTCTCAACGATGGCCTGGATAAGATTTTCGGGGACATCCTGATAGTTTGCCAGTAGCTGCTTCGTATCTTTAGGCAGACAGTATCCGCCGTAGCCGAAGCTTGGATTGTTATAATGTGTACCGATACGGGGATCGAGACATACGCCATCGATTATCTGCTTTGTATCGAGTCCCTTGGATTCTGCATATGTGTCAAGCTCGTTAAAATAGGAAACCCTGAGTGCAAGGTAAGTGTTTGCAAAGAGCTTTACGGCCTCAGCTTCGGTAAAGCCCATGTAAAGTGTTTCGATATCTTCCTTGATAGCACCCTGCTTAAGCAAGGCAGCGAAGGTCTCGGCAGCTTTTCTTGTTTTATCGTCGCAGGAAACAATTATACGGCTGGGATACAGATTGTCATATAACGCTTTTGATTCTCTTAAGAACTCCGGACTGAAAATGATGTTGCCTGTATTGTATTTCTCACGGACAGATTCTGTATAACCTACCGGGATGGTGGACTTGATGACCATGACAGCCTTCGGATTTGATTTGAGCACCAGCTCGATAACGGTCTCAACTGCGGAACAGTCGAAGAAGTTCTTTGTGCTATCGTAGTTTGTGGGAGCGGCAATGACTACGAAATCGGCGTCCTTATAGGCTTTTGCGCCGTCGAGCGTGGCAGTCAGATCAAGCTTCTTTTCTGCAAGGTATTTCTCTATATATTCATCCTGAATGGGGGATTTGCGTTTGTTTATCAGCTCGACCTTTTCGGGAATGATATCAACTGCCGTAACATGATTGTGCTGCGCAAGTAGAGTTGCTATTGAAAGTCCGACGTAGCCTGTACCTGCAACCGCTATGTTATACTTCCTGTCAAGGGTTATATCTTTTTCTTTGGTTATATCCTCAGTGAAAAGGTCAATAACCTCAAAACCGAGTACTTCAGCCAGTTTCTGCAGCTGATCGATCGTCGGTGTATATTCCTCGTTCTCTATCCTTCCAATCATGGAACGGTTGATATCGGTTGCCTTTGCAAGTTCGGCCTGAGTCATCCCCATGGCTTTCCTTTTCCTGATAATGGTTTCGGCTATTGCTTTGGTTGAAATCTTTTTCATCTTAGAATTCCTTTCTTATAAATTTGTCATTTTGAGTGTAGAAACCTGTTATCCTACGCTCAGCCCCCCCTGTCATCCTGAGCGCAAGCGAAGGATCTTGAAGTGAATGTATGTAAGATTCTTCGCTACGCTCAGAATGACACGTTTTAATATAGCTTTGCTTCGGGAAAATAGCTGGATTTGTGATATTTAATCTGCTTCATTTATAATATAATATAATATATCATTTGATATTCAAAATGTCAATAAAATACATCACCACAATAAAAATTCCGCTTAAAACAGAATTTGACTTAGAGCATCATTTTTGGTATACTTCCAATAACTATAATTAAAATTCATATACCAAATGTCATTCTGAGCGTAGCGAAGAATCTGTATGTTTGACGTAGTAAGATCCTTCGCTAACGCTCAGGATGACAATTGGAAACGCTCAGGATGACAATTGGAAACGTTCAGGATGACAACAGATAAAGTTCAGAATGACAACCGGAGATTAACAAACCGGAAATCATTGGTCGTAAGATCGATATGTTATACATTACAATAAGGAGTTCTTCATGGATAAAAAAGAAAAACAGGGGGTATTTGAAAGCAGTATAAATATAGTCAAATTCGTACTGATCTTTCTGCTTATGTTTAATGCCTTTGTTTTTATTTATTTCGGTATTATAAACGGCGCCGATGTCTGGGACAGTGAACCCATCAGGTTCATAGAAAGCTGGATGATCAGGGAAGGTGATGGGAACAGCTTTAAAACCGGACGATCATTAATAGCTGAAGAAGAGTTTGACAAGGAAATCGTCATATATTCGACTCTTCCCACAGACGTAAGAGATAATGAGTATCTTTTCTTTGTAACCCGTACGGATATAGCAGTGTACATTGACGGTGAACTGAGAAAAGACTTCGTAGAGAAAAGGGATGTAAATATCCCCGGCGGACTTGTTACAAAGTTCTATATGAATGTACCTCTTATAGGCAGTGATGCAGGAAAAGAAGTCAAAATGATAAGGAGCAAAGCATTAAAGGACGAGCAGATGGTCCCGGAAACATTTATCGGAACACGTTCGGGCGCGTTAAGCTATCTTATACATGAAGACGGTCTTTCGTTTTTCCTGGCAGCCATAGTGCTTATATTTTCAGTTGTTGTAATTATCGTAAGTTTTGTATTGAGGTTCTGGTACAAAATCAAGATAAACATGCTGTACGGAGCTCTGGGTATTTTTGTCACGGCAGCATGGCTTATAACCGACTCGTTCATATGTCCGTTTGTATTCCGGGTATACTATGTGCACGGACTGCTTAACTACATGTTCGGACTTATGATACCGTTTGCCCCTGCTGTATACTTAAACTATATACAAAACGGAAGATATAAGAAGAGCATGCTGCTCCTGCTCATCGTATCAGGCTTCAACGCTGTGGTATGGCCGTTCCTTCACTTTACTGAAATAGTTCCCTTCTATAATATACGTACGATTGCAAACGCCATACTTGCACTTGTGACCGTTATTGCCATCGTCATCCTTACCGTCGATGCGGTAAAAGGAAATATCGGCAAATACAAATATACTTTTACCGGATTTTTTGGGTTCCTTATCGGAGCAATCATAGAACTGGTGATCGTACTGGTCGTCAGGACTACAAACGCGACGCTTCCGATGGTAGCCGGACTGGGTTTCCTGCTTACTTTTGTTGTCATACAGCAGGTTGCGGATCTCAGGAAGATAAATATGGAAAAGCAGCATGCGATAGATATTTCCGAGGCAAAGACCAGATTCCTTGCCAGCATGTCACATGAGATCAGGACTCCGATAAATGCCATCATGGGTATGAATGAGATGATACTTCGTGAAAACAAGGACAAGGTGATAGGAGAATATTCGAGAAGCATCAAGGCTTCCGGAAAAATGCTTCTAATGCTCGTAAATGACGTGCTTGATTTCTCAAAGATTGAAGCGGGAAAGCTGGAGATAAACGAAACAAGTTTTCATCTGTCCGACATGCTGTATGATGTTGTTGCGATAGTAAAAGAAAGAGCCGATGAAAAAACACTTGTGTTTATGACAGAGATAATGAATGAAATCCCCAACGATCTGTTAAGTGATGAGTTCAGGCTTCGTCAGATACTTGTAAATCTGCTGAGCAACGCTGTAAAATATACGGACAAGGGTATGGTGACCTTAAGACTCGGCGGAAAATATACCGACGATGGATATGATCTTTGTTTCACGGTTAAGGATACAGGAAAGGGCATTAAGAAAGAAGAAATCGCAAACCTGTTTGAACCGTTTTCACGGGCTGATGTCAGATCCAACATAAACGTTGAGGGAACGGGACTGGGACTTGCCATAGTAAAAAGCATAGTCGATTCCATGAACGGAACGATCGAGGTAGAGAGTGTATACGGATCCGGATCGAACTTTAATGTAAATATCCCTGTGAAAGTCATAAGCAGAGATCCGCTCAAGAGTGATTTCATGAACTACAGGGCTGACTATGAACCGGCTCCCGATGTATGTGATTTCGAGGCGCCCGACGCCAAGATACTGGCAGTGGATGACAATAAATCAAACCTTAAGATAGTTAAACTGTTTCTGAAGCGCACAGGTATAAAGCCCGACCTTTGCAGTAACGGCAAAAAAGCACTGGAGATGTGCAAAGAGAAGAAATACGATCTTATACTACTTGACCATATGATGCCTGCACCGGACGGGATCGAAACACTGCATAACATCAAAAACGATCCGAAATCACTAAATAAAGACACGAAAGCGGTTGTACTTACCGCAAACGCAGTAGCGGGAAGCAGGCAGATGTACATGGAGGAAGGCTTTGAGGAATATATTACAAAGCCCATTGATTCCAAGGTGCTTGAAAAGACGGTCAAGGCACTGCTTCCTAAGGAAAAGGTAATACCTGTTTCGCCTGCCAATGAAGTAAAAGTATTTAAAACCGAAGACGGAATACTTGAATTCCAGCCTGAAAATCTCTCTAAGATAAAAGAAAGGCTTACATCGATAGATGGACTCGATTATGATGTGGCCATGCGTTACTGCGCCGGAGATGAAGAAATCTTAGAAGAGTTCCTTAAGGATCTTGAAAAGGAATATGGAAAAAGAGCCGTAAGAATGAGGAAGAGTCTTGCGGATAAGGACATAAACGCCTACAGGATAGAAGCTCATTCCATAAAGAGCTCCATGGCTACTCTCGGATTGAGGGATTTCAGCGAAAGAGCCAAGAAACATGAGTATGCAGCAAAAGACAATAATACGGACTTTATCTACGCCGAAGCCGAAAGCTTTATAAAAGATTACGTGGAAATATGTAAAAAACTGACAACATTTTAGCACGAATGATGGATCCGGGATAAAAGGAGATATTTGATAATGTCTGATTATTTTATTTATTATGCATCAGTACAAAAAAATATAAAAAAGAGTTGACAAATCCCTGCACATGTTATATACTTGCCAAGGTGTAAAGAAAAAAACTTTACACACAAGACCGGAAAGAGTGATCTGATGAGTTTGGACAAGACTGAGGACAGGCTTAAGGAAATAGTTGAACTGACAAGGCTTTACGATGTATACGGGCCGCTGCTCAGCGACCATAAGAAGGAAATATTTGAAAGCTATGTCCTTGATAATTACTCACTGGGTGAGATAGCCGATCAGGTCGGCATGAGCAGGCAAGGCGTCAGAGACATCGTTAAAAGATGCTCGAAGGAGCTTGTTGAGGCTGAAGAAAAGCTTGGATTTTTAAACAAGATGGACAATATATCAAAGAAAATTGATGAAGCAAGGAATAAGTCCAAAGATCCGGAAATGTCGGAGATGTTGTATGAAATTGTTTCTATGATATAACAAAACAGGAGAAGAGAAGCATATAGATTATCCTAATGGCATTGAATACATTCAGAGTTGAAAAATACAGAATATGAGGAAATATAGATGGCATTTGAGTCTTTAAGTCAAAAACTTCAGAATGTCTTTAAGAGCCTCAGAGGAAAGGGAAGACTTTCGGAGGCTGATGTAAAGACAGCCATGCGTGAAGTAAAAATGGCGCTCCTGGAAGCGGACGTAAGCTTTAAGGTAGTAAAAAGCTTCATAAACGCCGTAACTGAGCGTGCGATTGGTCAGGATGTCTTAAATTCACTGACACCCGGACAGATGGTAATAAAGATAGTAGATGAAGAAATGACGTCCCTTATGGGAAGTGAGACCACTGAGATCGAGCTTAAGCCCGGTAACGAGATCACGACCATAATGATGTGCGGTCTTCAGGGTGCAGGTAAGACAACCATGGCAGCCAAGCTTGCCGGGAAGTTCAAGTCTAAGGGAAGAAAGCCCCTGCTTGTAGCCTGTGATATATACAGACCCGCAGCTATAGACCAGTTGAGGATAAACGCCGGCAAGGTCGGAGTTGATTTCTTTGAGATGGGAACGTCACATGCTCCCGTAAGCATAGTAAAAGCAGCACTGGAACATGCAAAGAGTAACGGTGAAAACGTAGTGATCATAGATACGGCCGGTCGCCTTCATATAGATGAAGCGATGATGGAAGAACTGATAACCGTAAAGAACGAGGTTAACATCGACCATACGGTACTGACCGTAGATGCCATGACAGGTCAGGATGCAGTAAACGTAGCCGAAACCTTTAACTCAAAGCTTGAGATAACGGGCGTCATACTGACAAAGCTTGACGGCGATACCAGAGGCGGTGCCGCACTTTCAATCAAGCATGTCACAGGAAAGCCGATACTTTATATCGGTACCGGTGAGAAGCTGACCGACGTAGAGCAGTTCTATCCGGACAGAATGGCCTCCAGAATCCTCGGTATGGGCGATATCCTGACCCTTATCGACAAGGCTGAGGCAGAGTTTGACGAAGCAAAAACAAAAGAGCTTGAAAAGAAGATCAGAAAAGCCGAGTTCGACTTTAACGATTATCTTGAACAGATAGCATCCATGAGGAAAATGGGAGGTATCTCCAAAATCATGGAAATGCTCCCGAGCATGGGCATGAGCGCAGGAAATGTCAGAGACGCCGACATGAGCGGAGGAGAAGCTGCATTAAAGCAGGCAGAAACGATCATCGGCTCCATGACAAAGGCCGAGAGAGCAAATCCCGATCTTCTGAACCCCTCGAGAAAGAACCGTATAGCAAGGGGTTCAGGCGTAGACATAGCCGATGTAAACAGATTCATTAAACAGTTTAACGAGACAAAGAAGGTAATGAAACAGTTCTCAGGAGCCATGAAGGGCGGCAAGAAAGGTTTCAGGCTTCCTTTCGGAAAAGGAAAGCTGTTTTAAAAAGCTTTTAAATCTGAATTTTTGTCAGGTTTGAGATAGAAAATAACATAAGGAGGTGAATATAAATGGCAGTTAAGATCAGATTAAGAAGGATGGGTGCAAAAAAGAATCCTTTCTACAGAATCATCGTTGCAGACGAAAGATCACCCAGAGATGGTAAATTCATAGCTGAGATCGGAACATATGATCCTAACCAGGAGCCTGCTTCTTTCAAGATCGATGAGGATGAAGCAAAGAAATGGTTAAGCAACGGTGCACAGCCTACCGATATCGTAGGAAAGCTTTTCAAGAAGGCCGGAATTGTAAAATAATAGCGGGGTGTTAAGCAATGAAGGAATTAGTTAGAATAATTGCTACATCACTGGTTGATCATCCGGAACAGGTAGAGGTGACCGAGACAGAGAACGAGGAACAGATCACTGTTGAACTTAAGGTCGCTCCGGAAGATATGGGAAAGGTCATAGGAAAACAAGGCCGTATCGCAAAATCCATACGAACGGTTGTCAGGGCTGCCGCTGCTGCAAAGGATGATAGAAAAGTTGTAGTAGATATTGTGTAAAAAACACAAGTAAGGCAAGACCGGTTGAAGTCTTGTTTATGAAGGGGCATGTCTGTGATGAATGGACACGCCCCTTTATTTTGAGGAAAATAATATGGAAAAGAACGATAGATTAAGAGTGGGAGTGATCACATCACCTCACGGAGTACATGGGGAAGTGAACGTGTTCCCTACAACGGATGATCCGAAAAGATTTCTGGATTTAAAAAAGATATATCTGGATACAAAAAAAGAATTGATTGAATGTGAGATAAAGAGCGTAAAGTTCTTTAAAAATATGGTTATCCTTAGTTTCAACGGAATGGATGACCGAAATGATATAGAAAAGTACAGGCAATGCGACCTGCTGATAGATAGAGAAGATGCTATGGAACTGGGTGAAGATGAATATTTCATCTGTGACCTCATAGGACTAGATATAATAGATGAGGATGGCAAAAAGATTGGTGTTCTGAAGGATGTCATGACTTCTGCCGCAAATGATGTATATGTGGTGGAAAAAAACGACGATGAAGAACTGCTGATACCTGCCCTCAGGGACTGTATACTTGATACAAACCTTGAAGAAGGATATATCAGGGTACATCTGCTTCCGGGACTGTAAGATGTAACAGGAAGAAACGTTACCATTGTCACACCGAGGAAACGCTGGAACCGTTTTCAAGGTGACATTGATGAGAAAAGGAGATTGCATATGACAAAAATAAATATCTTAGTATTGAGTATCCTTACAATAGGTTTGTTAGGGACCGGATGTAAAAGTACCGATACAGATACACCGGTACCGACAGAACCGGTTGCTACGGATGTCCCTGAGGCTACAAAGCCGGAATCGATAGAAAATCCCGAAGTAACAGAGACGCCTGAAGTAACAGAGACGCCCGAAGTAACAGAAGCGCCCGATGTAACAGAGACACCTGATGCAACAGAAGTACCTACAGAAGAAGGAGATGGAGTTATGCCCACAGGGAAATGGTTTGATAAGAACGGAAGTACGATGCTGGAATTTATCGGGAACAAGATGTATGTCACATGGTGGGACGGAATGGACGAACCCAAAGTATACGATGTGAAGATAGAAAATGATGGTTATGATGTAAAATATATTATAAACGCCGATGGAAATGGCAGAGGATTTGGTATCATGTCCTATCTTGAAATATGTGATGACGGAAGTCTGAGGGCCTATGAAGAGATACTGGATGCTGAAGGACATACTTATAAATTTGTACCTGAGGATAGAATAGAAGAAGAAAGAGCCGTAAAGGATTTTTCAAAAGATGTGTCAAAAACCATAGAGTCCAAGGATATAAAGTCGTTCAGTCTGGGCCTGAGCCATTATAGCCCTGAGAAGCTTTATGAGGGTAACTACTCATGGGATATAAAGAAAAAAGAAGATGGTAATTATACCTATAAATTTGATGGTATGGGTTCATCATATGTCATCCTAAAGTATGAGTGTGAAGTAGATAGCGCATATGTTAAGAAACTTCAGGATATGATAGATGAAGCAGGACTCGCTGAGCGTAACGGAATGTTCTTTTCACATGATAAAAACGATATAGAATACTCATTATATTTATTATATGAATC
>JAEEVO010000082.1 GCA_016290905.1 Lachnospiraceae bacterium
GCGATTGACGACTGTCTCCAATCCGTTCAGGAGGAGCACATAAACACGATCCCGCCCCACCTGCAGGATGCTCATTATAAAGGGGCAAAGAAGCTTGGACACGGGCTTGATTATAAATATGCCCATGCCTATAAGAACCATTATGTCAGCCAGCAGTATCTTCCGGATGAGCTTTTGGGCAGGACCTTCTACAAGCTCTCGGATATGGGATACGAGGCAAAACTTAAGGAATATATGGAAAAAATACGCCGTGAGGCAGAATAACATAAGGAGAACACTATGTCAGATCCAGATATTAATAAGAATACAAAAACTCCGGAAACCTTAAAGAGCGGCAATACCGCCGGCAGGAATCCGGAGCCTTCGAAACAGACCACATCTCCGATCGTACGGATACTTGCGATACTCGGTATCCTTGTGATCGTCGGTCTGTATGTACTCTCGTTCGTCGCCTCCATAAGCAACTGGGATAATGCATTCAACATTTTCACGGGTGCTCTCGGAGCTTCTATATTTGTACCTATAGTTATTTACCTTATCAGGCTGTTTTCAAACAAGAACAAGGATAACTAGTTTTTATTCTCCCTGATATACATCATCTCCGCCATCCCGGTCATGCTCCTGTTTTTCAAACAGTTCATCCCCTTCTCCGTTGTCGGTTCCGGGTTCCTGACCTTCGGGATTGTCATCGGGAAGCAGCTCGGTATGGATATCACAGATTTTTTCCGAGTGGTAGATATACGGTGTATCCCATGTGGATACATCGCATCCGTGCGTATATCCCGGAAAACCGTCATATTTTGAGTAATCTTCATTCTTCAGCAGCAATACGGCTGATACTTTGCTGGTCTCGGGACAGAATATTCCCGCAGTCATCTTTGAATCCTTGCACAGGGTAACCCTGACATGGCAGGTACATTTCCTGGTGGGTACGGTTCCCTTTGCAAAGTACTCCGTCTTTATGCAGTTGCCTTCCTCTGCCTCGTCACACAGTCCGTAGACGGCCAGATTCCCGCATTTTGTACATATGGTTGCCTCAACAATGGACTCGGGCTTTTCCCATGTCTTGTTTTCAAGCTTCTTTGAAGCATGTATCTCTTCCATTATGTTACGCCAGAGATCCTGCTGGTAAGACTTGTTCCACTGATTGAACGGATGGTCGAAGCCTGTCCATACGGCACAGGTGTAATAGGGTGTAAAGCCCACGAACCAGAGGTCGCTGTTCTTACTTGCCGTACCGGTCTTTCCGGCTACGGGCATCTTATATTTCTTAAATGCAAGTCTTGTACCTGTTCCCTTTGTCGTGGTATCGTGCATCGCATCGGTAAGCAGCCATGCGGTGGATGTCTTCATGACCTGATTGGGCTCGGTCTTATTGCTCAGTATGACATTTCCCTCATGGTCCAGTACCTTTGTATAGAAGATTGGCTTGTTGTACAGACCGCCGTTTGCTATTGCGGCATATGCGGCCGTAAGCTCCGTATTGGTAACACCGTCGGTCAAACCGCCGAGCGCTATCGTGAGTGTCTTATCGGTAAATGTACGTCCGTCCTCATCCACACGATAGTCTACAAGTGTAGTAAAGCCTAATTTCTTAAGATATTCGTATCCCAAAGGCGCACCTATCTGTTCAAGCGTCTTTACGGCTACTATGTTCAATGAGTTAAAGATACCGGTCCTTATAGACTGAAGGCCTCTGAAACCGGTCTTATACCAGTTGATTACCTCTTTGCCCCCGTTAGGATAAAAGTACGGCGAGTCGTCCTGAACGGATGCAAGCGTAAGCCCGCCCGCGTCAAGTGCCGGCAGGAACGAAGCAAGTACCTTGAAGGTCGAACCTACGGCACGGGTGGTTCCGGATGCACGGTTAAGCGAACGGCTGACAACCTTCTCACCTCTTCCTCCGTATATTGCCACAACCTTACCTGTTGACTGCTCTATTATCGTCATGGATGACTGGGGCTGCGGATTTATCTCAAGCTTTTCTCCGGTTATCTTGTCCCCGGCTTCTTCATCAACCATTGCGGCCTTGAATATCTCTATCTTATCCTCTATATCGTCCATGTTCAGGAACAGTTCGTTTATACCGACCTTCTTGCCGTCCTCATGGTAATAATATCCCTTGGTATCCTTAAAGTCTGCGAAATAGTTTAAGAAGTGTGATTTCTGGTAATGTATCTCCGTACCGTCGGCATGAAGAACGGACAGCTTGTATTCGCTCAGTTCATAGCATGATCCGTGCGAGCTGTCAAATCCGAATTTGGGGAAATTGCTCTCATCCTGATAATATTTATCAACTATTCTCTGAACCTCGGGATCCTGAGTCGTATATATGGTGATGCCGCCGTAATAGAGAAGATGTTCGGCCTCACTCCTTGTATATCCGAGTCTTTCCTGAAGATCCTCATAAAGCTGGTCTATCATCGCATCGGTGAAATACGAATATGTGTTCACCTGAACCTTGTTGTCCCTGTTGCTGCTTTCTGCCACACGGATATATACATTATCCGTATCCGCCATGGCCTCGTCATACTGCTCCTGGGTTATCATCTCAAGACGCAGCATATTGTCGAGAACACTCTTACGTCTGCCAACGTTCTCCTGAGGGTTGGTTCGGGGATTAAGTCTTGTGGGTGAAAGCGGGATACCTGCGATAACGGCAACTTCCGAAAGGGTCAGATCCGCTACGGACTTGCCGAAATAGCTTAATGCCGCAGTCTCTATGCCGTAGGCTCCGTTTCCGAAGTTTACCAGATTGATGTAATACTCAAGTATCTCATCCTTGGTGAGTACATGCTCAAGGTTTATGGCAATATACTGCTCCTGGATTTTTCTGAGTACCGTGTCGATAAAATACTTCTCGCGTCCGCCGCTGAATATCTGGTTCTTTATCAGCTGCTGGGTGATGGTCGATCCGCCCGCATGGAAGCCCGATTCCACAAGTGAGAATCCCGAACGGAATATTGTCCTTATGTCGATACCGCTATGCTGGTAGAAACGCTCGTCCTCTATGGCTATACATGCGTTTTTGACCATCTCCGGTACCTTGTCTATGGTGATGTAAACTCTGTTGGCCGAGGAGCCCGCAAAATTCTGTGCCACGGTTCCGTCGGTAAACAGGGATTTCGAGCTGTAGCCCTTTACCTCGAGCTGGACTATCTCTATGGCCGGAGTTGTATCAAGTATACCCTTGAAGGCTCCGAAGCCTGCAACGACCAGCAGTATGGTCACGATAACAACAGCAATGACAGTAAAGCGGAATATGTTGAGCAATATCTTGCTGCTCATACGCCGCGATACCGATTTTAGGTTTTTTCTTTTTATGCTTATTCCGTCTCTGCTGAAATCCATGCTCATATCTCCACAGTATAAAAATCCTTATCAATTACTTTAAGAGATGCCTTGCCGGAAGTGATCTCCGCCATGCGGTTCCCGATCCTTCCCAGCGCTATATCATCACATAAAAATGTGCATAAAACATTCTCCGTATAGCAGGTATCCGTTATTACCGCCTTTTCCTCCCCTGCCAGATAGGAAAACTTTCCGTAGCTTGTATAATCCGTAACAAGCTCGACCTTGTTGAACAGCTGCATCTTTACCTTTTCAGCAGCCTCTATGCATGAAGCGGCTGCCTGCGAATAGGCTCTTACCAGTCCGCCCGTGCCCAGAAGAACTCCTCCGAAGTATCTCGTCACAACGATTGCGACATTCTTAAGCCCCGAGCCCTTTATGGTTTCAAGTATAGGGCTTCCCGCTGTTTTTGACGGTTCCCCGTCATCATTGCATTTTTCCGTATCTTTAAACGCTGCCTTGTCCTTTTCCTCCGTCTTTATGCGCTCGGAAATAACATAAGCCGAACAGTTATGCCTTGCGTCCCAGTATTTTTTCTTCATTTCCTGGATGAAATCCAACGCCTCAGCTTCGGAAGAGACGTGCCTTATAGTGGCGATAAACCTTGATTTTTTCTCGGTTATCTCCGCACTGCATTCACTTTTTACCGTATAGTATTCATCCATAATCAAAAAGAGTCCTTATATTACTATTGCAAAATTCGCAAAACCATATTATAATACTAACCAACACATAAAGCAGACAGCTGCAGAACGGAGTTAATATGAGTTTATTATCTGACTGGCGCAAAAGCGCTTATGAAACAGAACGTAACGATTACGAGTCCAATATTTTCTGGACAAATTACTTTGAGAAGGAAAAAGGCTTCTATTCCGAGATCCTTTCACAGAACGGTACTCCCGTTACAGGTACGGTTCAGGCACTTGCCGATAAATTCGGATTCGATCTGTCTCTTATGACAGGCGTACTTGACGGTATCAATGACAGCCTTAAGACACCCAATCCGATAGAGGAGATGGACGCCGATACCGAGGTAAGCCTTGACTATGATCCCGAAAAGCTTTACTACAACATGGTCGCAGCAAAAGCCGACTGGCTTTACGGTCTTCCCGAGTGGAACGACATCTTAACTGAGGAACGGAGAAAAGAGCTCTACAAGGAGCAGAAGAACTCCGGTACAGTTCATGTTGAGAAAAAGCCCGGACGTAACGATCCGTGTCCCTGCGGTTCCGGTAAGAAGTACAAATTCTGCTGTGGCAGAAACTAAATCCAAAAACAATTTCGGTCTGATGGTTTTCATCAGACCTTTTCTTTTTTACAGCTCGTAGCCTATGTTAAGCAGCATCTTTCTTGCGCTCTGAACGGAATCGATACCCATAGCGTTCTTTATGGGAGCGAACTCATATTCCCTGACAACCTCAAAAGGCAGGCAGCTTCCCATCAGGCGTACAAAATCAAGAGTGAGCGTCTCAAGCTTATATGCGTTTGGCTCCTCCGGATTTACCGTTACATAACCTGTTGACGATGCGTCAGACTTCTGAAGGAAGGGAACCTTCTTCTTTACAACATGTACCGGCATCTCTGTTCTTACGATGCCGTCCATTTCCTTTAACCTGAAAAGATAATTAAGTATTACCCCGTATTCATATGCGGGCTCTCCGTCCTTATCCTTTGCCTGCAAAAGCTCATCCGTCATTTCGTAATACTCTACGACAGAAGGAGCTCCGTCCTCAAGGCATATGGAACCTACCTTCTCACCCGGATCTGCCTTTCTTACAACCTTGGCTCCCGTTGCGCATCCGCTGTCTATGGTCGCACCTACGAATACCGGGTCTGCAATCCTCTGAAGTACATTGTCAACGGCAAATACATTGATGTACTCCACACCGTTTTCCTTACAGTATTTATCAAGTCCCGCGCTCATCATCGAGGAATAGAATCCTCCGTTCCCGTTAGGTGACATTGCAAACTCGTCGGGCTTGCAGAACAGGATGTTGCCATCAATACCAACACAGGGGGACATATCCTGTACAAAGAACTTCACATATCTCGGATCGTAGCCGAAGCATCTGTGTTCTACCAGGAATTCTTTTATTTCCCTGTCATTGAACAAACTTGTCATGATAAACAGAGGAACCCATGCTCCGGTCTTGTTTACAACGTCCAGCAGGTTTTCGAACATCCTCTGGAAAATATAAACGGGTTTGGTCATTCCTATATCGTACATGCCTTTTGCATGGTCGCTTCCAAGCCTTGTTCCCATACCGCCTGCCAGCACGAGGGCTGCGACTTTGCCCGATTTGATTGCCTCGGTTCCGAGCTTCTCAAAATATTCCTTCTTTTCGGATATCTCTGAAAGCTTCATCGTACGTATGGGTTCTATCTTACCGCGTACATTTTCCTTCGCCGATAAGGCTTTCAGAAAACTGAAATCCAGGAAATCACACTGCTTTAAAATACGGCTTCTGTCCTTCTCGTTCATCTCACGAACCTTGTCAAGCACAGCTTCCTGTCCGTATTTTTTCATAATACCTTCAAATTCATCAATATTCATTTCAAGTCTCCTTCATAATACGGGATCACAGCTTAAATCCCCTTACGTTTTCTTCATCGATGGAATATTCGTCGCAAAGCTCTTTTAACAGATCCTCTATGGCTTTTCTCTCCTCTTCGGGCATCTCCCCGCCCTCTTCCGGGCTGTATACTATGACAATGTTGTTCTCGGTGCCCGGAACTCTTTCTGTAAGCGGTATGAGTTCAATGCATACGCCATCGGTCCCGACACAATAATGAGCAGCTGTCTCTACAGTTTCGGACACAAACGGATTAAGGATGTCGGCGCGTTCATAGCGGTTACGGAGCTCAACGCCGCTTAAGCCTTTAAACCCGCTGTCCTTCACGTCTATGATCCCGACAAGCGGCGACTTTTCACCGGTCCTGGTAACTCCGTTTACCGTAAGATACATGCTGTCATCCCTGGAAGCAGCATTTGAAGATTTCTTAAGCTCTTTAACCACAAAATAAACAGCCCCGGCTATCAGTCCCAGAACGATAACCACAGCCAGTAACGCAGCTATACGCCTTTTCAGCCTTCTTCTCTTCCATTCCTTTTTCGTCATAGTTTACGGATCATCTCTCATCAATGAAATTATAATTAAACAGTATAATAATACTTCATTTGCCCCGATTTGTCAAATACAATAAAAAGGACTGCACTACCGGGTTTGATTCCCTGTATCTGCAGTCCTAAAAATCTTATTCGGTAAATACTTTTCTCGGAGATTTCTGTTTTGCCATCTCCACCATCTTTTCCGACGGCTCAAACAGTATCTTTGTCCTGTTACTGTCATCGCTTGTGATAATACAGAATTTCTTTGCCGCAGGATCATGTGAGGAAAAGTCCCTCACCTTCATTTCGGAGTTCCTGAATCTGTCCATTTCATGAGAATTCTCTGGCGCCATGATCTCGATGTTATCCAGATCTATCCTGAGAACAGTCTTACGGCTCTCTCCGCCGTTTATACGGTCAAAGTCTATCTGTCCGTCACAGAATATGTACTCATATTCCGCGCTCAGCCTCGGAAATACGTAGAACCCTGCAAGGCATCCCAGTCCTATACCAAAAAACATGAGTATCTTTAGCGTGGACAGAAAGCCGACGACAAACAAGCCTATTATCAGAATGACCATACTGACTTTGGTCAGATAAAAGGATATGTCAGGTTTGCGCTTTACTGAGGCTTCGGTGTATGAACCTGTCATGTGAATCTCCTTATGAAAGAATTTTTAAATTATCCTTTTTAGTACATGCCTGCACCCTGAGGCATAGCCGGAGCGGGAGCGGGCTCCTTGATGGTAGCTACTGCTGCTTCTGTTGTAAGGAATGTTGAAGCAACGCTTGTTGCGTTCTGCAGAGCGGAACGTGCTACCTTTGTAGGATCAAGGATACCTTCCTCTACCATGTTTACATATTTATCCGCAAGTGCGTTGTAACCGATACCTGCCTTTGATTCTTTTACCTTATTAACTACTACGCTTCCCTCAACGCCTGCGTTTGTAGCGATGATGTAAAGAGGAGCCTCAAGTGCCTTTAATACGATCTGAGCACCGGTCTTCTCGTCACCTTCAAGCTTTGCAACCTTCTTTGCTGCATCTGCTGCCGCATGGATATATGTTGATCCGCCGCCTGCGATGATACCTTCCTCAACTGCTGCACGAGTTGCGTTAAGAGCATCCTCCATACGGAGCTTCTTTTCCTTCATTTCTGCTTCTGTAGCAGCGCCTACACGGATAACTGCTACGCCGCCTGCAAGCTTTGCAAGACGCTCCTGAAGCTTTTCTTTATCGAAATCGGATGTTGTCTCACCGATCTGTGCACGGATCTGTGCGATACGAGCCTTGATCTCGGAAGGATCTCCTGCACCGTCAACGATGATGGTATTTTCCTTCTGAACCTTAACTGACTTAGCACGTCCAAGCTGCTCAAATGTAGTATCCTTAAGCTCAAGTCCGAGTTCCTCTGTGATAACTGTACCGCCGGTAAGGATTGCGATATCCTGAAGCATAGCCTTACGTCTGTCGCCGTATCCGGGAGCCTTTACAGCCACTACCGAGAATACGCCTCTCAGCTTGTTAAGTACAAGTGTTGAAAGAGCCTCGCCCTCAACATCCTCAGCGATGATCAGAAGCTTCTTGCCCGACTTCATGATCTCTTCCAATATAGGAAGGATATCCTGGATGTTGCTGATCTTCTTATCTGTGATAAGGATCATGGGATCGTCAAGTACTGCTTCCATCTTGTCCATATCGGTAGCCATGTAAGCCGATACATAACCCTTGTCAAACTGCATGCCTTCTACGAGGTCAAGCTCGGTCTGCATTGTCTTTGACTCTTCTATAGTGATAACGCCGTCCTTTGAAACCTTGTCCATAGCGTCTGCAACCATCTGGCCTACTGTCTCGTCGCCTGCGGAAATAGCTGCAACCTTTGCAATCTGCTCCTTGCCGTTAACCTTTGCGGAGTACTTAAGGATAGCTGCAACTGCCTCTTCGGTAGCTTTCTGCATACCCTTACGGAGTACGATGGGGTTAGCGCCTGCTGCAAGGTTCTTAACACCTTCATTGATCATAGCCTGAGCAAGAACTGTAGCTGTTGTTGTTCCGTCACCTGCTACGTCATTTGTCTTGGTAGCTACTTCCTTAACGATCTGTGCGCCCATGTTCTCGAAGCTGTCTTCAAGCTCGATCTCTTTGGCGATCGTTACACCGTCGTTTGTGATGAGGGGTGAACCGTATGACTTGTCAAGTATTACGTTTCTTCCTTTGGGTCCTAATGTTACCTTAACGGTATCTGCCAGTTTATTTACGCCTTCGCAAAGAGCCGTCCTTGCGTCTGTGCCATTCTTGATTTCCTTTGCCATGATAATTCTCCTTTTATGAATTATTTATTCTTGATTTTAATATTTTACATTCTGATGTTTTATAGTCTTCACCTCATCAGTCAGCTTCGCTGACAGCTTCACTTCGCCAGTGAGGCATCTCAACCACTTCGTGGTAGAGATAATCCCCTCGAAGTAGAAGCCATGACTAAAGAGGATTATGAGCATTTTGTCATTTTATCATTCAACAACTGCGATAACATCGTTCTGTTTAACAATGATGAATTCCTCGCCGTCAAGCTTAACCTCTGTACCTGCGTACTTGGAGTAGATAACCTTCTCTCCTACCTTAACCTGCATCTTAACTTCTTTACCGTCAATAACTCCGCCGGGGCCTACAGCGATAACTTCTGCCTGCTGGGGCTTTTCCTGTGCCTTGGGAGTAAGGATGATACCTGATTTTGTAGTTTCTTCAGCTTCAAGCTGCTTCAAAACGATTTTGTCACCTAAAGGTCTTAATTTCATGATAACGCCTCCTGAAAATTGATTATTTAGTCCTTCTGTTAGCACTCAACATTTTCGAGTGCTAACCAACTAAATGATATAATACCACGAAATAAAAAAAAAGCAAGTACTTTTTTAAAAATTTATGTTTTTTTTATCAATTACCAAAATGGCATTCAATGTCACGTTAAAACATCCTGTTAGATTAAGTTCTGTCTGTCATCATGAGCGTTAGTGAAGATACATTTCGAGAACATGCTCTATTATGTGTAACAATCCGAAAAAATAAGCAGGACCCGTTATAAGCCCTGCTTAATATCTTCTTATCTAATAGTCGGTCTAAACTCTTTTACTTATACAGGTTCTCGGACATATTGCTGATATCCTCGGCGAATTTATGAAGGTTCTTTATAGTCTTATCGATTTCCTGCATACCGTCATTCTCTTCCATCATGGTATCGCTTATCTGAGAGAGCTTGTTAAGCATTTCCTTTACGGAATTATTAACATCCTGAAGAAGCTTTGAGATATTGTCCGTTGTATCCTTGGTTGACTTTGCAAGGTTCTGTACCTCGCCGGCAACTACGGCGAATCCACGTCCTGCCTCTCCGGCTCTTGCCGCCTCTATGCTGGCGTTAAGAGAAAGAAGGTTCGTCCTGTTCGCAATGCTCTGGAT
>JAEEVO010000083.1 GCA_016290905.1 Lachnospiraceae bacterium
GTGGGGGGGAGATCTTCGTTTCAGGCGGGGTTCAAGCCCCGACTGAAATGAGATGCGGAGCATCGTTTTGTTACCGAGGAAACGCTGAAGGCGTTTTCGAGGTGACTTTGACAAAATAGAAAAAGAAGTATAGAAAAGTTAATGTAAATAAAAATTGACATTATATGGAATAATGTGTATAATAATTGACATAAGGAGGTAATGACATGGCTAAAAAATCGATTGTCCTATTACCTGAAACAGAAGATATTTTAAAACAGATGGGGTCGCAAATAAAGTATGCCCGCCTAAGAAGAAAAATTACAACAGAGCTTGTGGCAGAGAGAGCAGGGATAAGCCGTGCAACTCTGGTGTCAATTGAAAAAGGTTCACCCTCGGTTGCAATAGGTTACTATGCTGCTGTATTGCATGCACTGAATTTTATGGATAAGGATTTGTTACTTGTTGCGAAAGATGACGAGCTGGGACGAAAATTACAAGATTTGAATCTGTCGGTAAGTAAGAGGGTATCAAGAAAAGGATAGTCGCTATGGATAAAGAGAAATGTATCTATGTATATTCTGATTTCCTATCGTATCATAACGAATTGCTTGGGAAAATATATGTTACACAAACCAAAGGAAAAGAATTCTATTCATTTGAATACGATGAAAAATGGTTAGAAAAGCAGTATGTGCTTTTGGATCCTGACCTCCAGCTTTATAAGGGGCGGCAATACATTAATGATGATAAAAATATTTTTGGAATTTTTGCAGACTCCTGCCCTGACAGGTGGGGAAGAAAGTTAATGAATCGCCGAGAGGAGATACGAGCTAAAAAAGAAGACGACAAGCCGCGGAAGTTATTGGAAAGTGATTATCTTATAGGAGTGTTTGATGAAAGCAGGATGGGGGCGTTGCGTTTTAAAATCGACCCAATGGGAGATTTCCTTTCAAATGATAAAGAATTTGTTACTCCACCATGGACAAGTTTGAGGGAATTGGAGCAGGCTTCAATAGCTTTTGAAAAAGATGATATCAATGGTGCCGAAAAATGGTTAAAACAGCTGATAGCACCAGGTTCTTCACTTGGAGGAGCCAGACCTAAAGCATCAGTAAAGGCTCCTGATGGATCATTATGGATAGCTAAATTTCCATCAAAACATGATGAATTCGATTCGGGAGCATGGGAGATGGTAATTCATGATCTGGCTTGTCTATGTGGATTAAATGTACCAGATGCAACAATTGAAAAGTTTTCTAAACTAGGGACCACCTATCTTGTAAAAAGATTTGATAGGGAGGGTAAAACCCGAATACATTTTTCTTCTGCTATGACGATGTTGGGTAAAAAAGATGGTTCTGATGCAAGTAATGGAAGCAGTTATCTTGAAATTGCTTCTTTTTTAAAAGCAAATGGAGCTCATCCGAATCGGGACTTGAGAGAATTATGGAAAAGAATTGTTTTTAGCATGGCAGTCTCAAATACTGATGACCATTTCAGAAATCATGGCTTTCTGTTGTCGAAAGAAGGCTGGGAACTTTCGCCTCTTTATGATGTAAATCCCGATATCTACGGAGAGTATCTTTCCTTAAATGTTGATACAGATAATTCTGAAATTGATTTTAATCTATGTATTAATTCAGCTACTTATTATGGAATAACAAAAGATCAAGCTATTTGTGAAGTTGAAAAGATTAAAAGTATAGTGAAAGATAATTGGGTGAAAATGGCTAAGAAGTATAAGATTTCCAGAAATGAGATTGAAAGGATAAGTCCTGCATTTAAAATGGTGATGAATTAACATTTTGCTTCATAAAGATGAGAATCCGTACTGGGTTAAGTATTTTCAGAAGAAGGAAAAGTCAGAATGATAAAATATATATTTTTTGATCTTGGAGCAACGCTGGTTGATGAGAGTGATGTTTATAAAAGCAGGTGCCGGTTTGCAATCGATCATCTTAGCATTGATCCGGAAGAGTTTATGAATAAAGTATATGAGGAAGCAAAGATAAGCCCAACACCTATCAAGACTGCAGCCGACGCATACGGAGTAGTTCTGCCGGAATGGGATAACAGTTTGGAAAAGCTATATGAAGCAGCTTATGGTGTAATTACCGACTTACATGGCAGATACAAACTGGGGATCATTGCAAACCAGTCTTTGGGAACACAGGAAAGAATTGACAATTGGGGGATAGGAAATTATTTTGACGTAGTAATGGCATCGGCGGAAGCAGGCTGCGCAAAGCCGGATCTGAAAATATTTAAGATGGCTCTTCAAAAGGCAAAATGCGAACCGAATGAAGCGGTAATGATTGGAGACAGACTGGATAATGATATTGTTCCGGCAAAAGAACTGGGAATGAAAACTGTATGGGTACGTCAGGGATATGCAATATACCAGAGTATAGATGATGAGAGTAAAAGACCGGATCATATTGTTGACAGCATAGATGAGTTAATAGGTTTAGAACTGTGAAAAGTACAAAATAATAGAAATCTGACGAAAGAGGTAGAAGTATGCAGATAGTCTTATCACATGATGTGTCCTCCGATAAAAATATACTGTTTTCCTGCAGGTATGACAGGACTTGACAGAGAGTGTTATTATATATTTAGATGGCAGAACAGGCATATCACGGATCACACCGCTATCACACCGGAACGGTGCCTAAAAGCCGAAGACAATAAAAAAGGGGAAATGCTGAAGGCGTTTACCGGGTGGCATTTACTGTATCTTAGAGGTGTTTATGGGTAATCATAATATGAAAAAGATCTTAATAATATTTATTAACGTGATCATAATGGCGGCCATATTGACCTTTGTCGTTATCTATTCCGGACTTGAGAGTCGGGATTCTCATCGGAGGCAGATAGAAAACTTTGAAAATACGACAGTCGCCATGAAGAAGGTGACGGAGAATTATCTGGAAGGTGAGCAGAGAATATGTGATGTCTGGGCGCGCTATATCAAAAATAATAAAATGACAATGGAAGAGGCTTCCGAGTATGTCAGGTCAACACATGTACTTGCAAATGCTTCGGCTCATCTGATCTTCGTTGATACTCTTAAGGGTATTTCTACACGCCCGAAACAGGGTACGGCTGATGACTATGCTGTTTCATATGAACGTATTGGGCTTTTGGACAACATTGACTGGATTGATGAAATCGGAAAGTCAATCAATATTACCCGCGCCTATACCAATCCGATGAATGGCGAACAGTCGCTGGCATTCTGCAACATTATTACGTTGTATGATCCCGAGAAGGGGACCTTAAATGAAGCGGTCCTTTTAAGGATACTTCCCATCTCGGAGCTTGAACAGAAATGGGTATATCCGCAGACAGAGCTTGTGAATGCGGAACTGTCAATGATTGACGCAGACGGTAACTATATTCTTAAAGGATATAGTTTTAAAAACGCCAGCTTTTTTGAGTTCTATAAATCATATAATCAATCGGATCCAAAATCGTGCGAGCAATTGTTTAGAACGATCACTTCATCGACAGGCTCGATTTCAATGCTTGATTCTCACGGACAAGAGTGCATACTTGCTTTTACTCCTGTTATTGACACCGCCGGGTGGACAATGCTTGGTTTCGTACCGGCAAAGGATCTCAGTGTGGAGAAAGACAACTGGCTGCTGTTCGGCGTTGTTTCTGCCGGTTTGCTGGTACTGTTCCTCTGTGACCTGTGCTATATGCTTTTCCTGAATAAGCGCCTCCAGACCACGGCCAGGGAAGCGGATTCGGCAAATAAGGCAAAGACAGACTTCCTATCCAGTATGTCTCATGATATACGGACACCTATGAATGCAATCATAGGTCTTACGACCATAGCCGAGAAAAACCTGGGAGATGTGGGGTCAACAAGGGAAAGCCTTCGTAAGATCAGTCTCGCAAGCAATCATCTGCTGACACTGATCAACGACATCCTGGATATATCGAAGGTAGAAAGCGGAAAACTGAAACTGAGTCCCCTGACATTCTCTGTTGTTGAAACGGTCGAGAACTTGGTTAATATTTCACAGCCGATGATCAAGGAAAAGAATCTTGAATTCAGCTTCCATATCAATCGGATGGAAAAGGAATACTTGTATGCGGATCAGCTTCGTCTGAACCAGATTTATATAAATATTCTATCCAACGCCGTAAAGTATACGGAACCCGGCGGACGGGTCAGCGTAGATATGCGTGAGGAAACGAGCCCCATGCCTGACAGCATACGTCTGATCTATATTGTAGCGGATACGGGTATAGGTATGAGTAAGGAATATATGGAAACCATGTACCAGCCGTTCTCCAGACAGATAGACAGCCGTGTAAACAGTATTCAGGGAACAGGACTTGGCCTGACCATTACAAAGCAGATGGTTGAGCTGATGGGAGGAACGATCGAATGTGAAAGCGAACCCGGTAAGGGGACGACCTTCACAGTTACGCTGGATATTCCTATAGCCGAAAGACAGAGAGAAGATATGCAGCTTGACCCCGTTGATGTTCTGATAGTTGATGATGATGAGATCATGCTTCAGACGGCGGTTGATACACTTGAAGAGCTTGGTGCGAGGGCGGAACAGGCACAGAGCGGACCGGAAGCACTGGGTATGATCGAGCACAGGCATCTTTCGGGGAAGGATTACGATGTTATCATCATAGATTGGAAAATGCCCGAAATCGACGGCATAGATACCATCAAGCGGATCCGTTCGGAAATCGGCGCGAATACTCCGATCCTGCTTATTTCGGCATATGACTGGTCGGATATTGAGGATAAAGCTAAGGAGGCCGGCGCGAACGGTTTCGTCAGCAAGCCTCTTTTCCGTTCCACAATCTATGATAAGCTTAATGCTCTTATGGGGAAGGAATCAAAGTCAGTGGAACCGGAGGACGATACTTCCGATCTTCAGGGCTTGCATATCCTTGTAGCCGAGGATAATGATATTAACTGGGAAATCATTTCGACTATGCTCGGTATGTTTGGTATCACTACCGAGCGTGCAGAAAACGGTCGGATATGTGTGGATATGGTACGAAAGGCGGAAAAAGACCGTTATACACTGATCTTCATGGATATACAGATGCCGGAGATGAACGGACTCGACGCGACCAGGGCAATCCGGAAATTAGAGGATCCCGTGGCAGCGGCAGTTCCGATCGTTGCCATGACGGCGGATGCATTTTCCGAAAATGTCACGGAATGTATGAACGCGGGCATGGACGGGCATATCGCAAAGCCTATAGATGTAAAACTGGTTATAAAGGAGATAAGAAGAATTCGGGAAGGAAGGTTAAGATCATGAAAAAGATAATGTGTTTGCTTTTGGTGGTAATGATGATCACGGGAATGGCGGCATGCAGCGGGGAGAAGAAGGAAGAAGCGGTTGCCGAAGGCTTCAAACCGTCTTTGGATACTTCCGTAAAATACCGGATCAAAGTTGCCGGCGGTTACGACAACTTTGAGGCTCTGGAGGCCGAATTTGACCGTTTCAAACAGTACTATCCAAATGTGGAAATGATGTACACGAAAATCGACGACTATAACAATATGATCGGTACGGTCCTGAATGGAAACGATGCCCCCGACATATATGTAAACTACTCGTGGATGTACGGCAGGGAGCAATATAAAGCTTCCATAGATCATGCCGAGGATCTTGCGGATCCTGCTCTGGGCATTGATCTGGGCTGCATCCGCAGCAATATCGTATTGAATACGGATGACGGCAAGCTCCCGATGGTCCCGGTTTTCTCAAACACCTACGGTATGCTTGTGAACAAAAGCCTGTTTGAAAAAGAGGGTTTAAAGGTTCCCACAACTTATCGGGAACTGGTGGAAGTATGTGAAGCATTTAGCAAAAAAGGTTATAAAAACCCGATGATGGGCTATACCCAAAAGGAGACGACATCACTGTTTATTTTGATGATATACCCATTCTTCTGCGGGACCGTAGCAGGTGATAAGGAGGCAGTGAGGAAACTCAATGCCCTTGATCCGTCAGCGGGTGAGTACATGCGGACATCCCTGGAGAAAATCGTACAGTTCAAAAACGACGGCTGTGCAGACCTTGATGCCTGTGCAAAGATTGAAAACAATTATGACGCCGTTATCCTTCGTTTCTTTGAAGGCGACGTACCTATGATGACCTGCTCCGGAGATACCGTTTCCGGAACGGCAAAACGAGAGAGCCGTTCCGAGGCGTTTATTGCTTCACCGTTTAATTACACATTCGTACCGATCCCTATGTCGGATGAGGGAGCAAACTTCCTTGATGTGCCAAATCTGCAGTTTTCTGTCAACAAGGACAGCAAGAATCTGGATATAGCAAATGAGTTTATGCGATTTCTGATCACATCGACGGAGCTGAACGAGATGGCGCAGAAAAAAGGGCTTATGTCATCTACAAAGGATCTGTCCTTCAACAGTATGTATGCTGCGTTCGGAACCGTTCCGGAATCCCGGATCCTGTCTCCTGAGGTAATAGGTTTGACTGATGATGCTGTCATACAGTTAAGACAGGCAGTTTACGGTGTCGGGATAGGCACTATGACAGTAGATGATGCGGTGGCCGAGTTTGGCACTTTTACCCAATAAAGATCTGTTTGTGGGCATTGAACCGGAACCGCAATCGATCGGAAAGTTACTGGTACTACGATGAATATTGCTATTGCAGTGAGCAATGTGATCAGAAGCTGTTCATCACCGAATGAAAGGCTCATTTCGTAATTCATGGCTGACGAACCGATAAGGTAGTACTTTCCTTTTAAATCTTTGCATAATTCATTTATAAGCTTGTAGAAGTCATCTGTTTCAGGACCTTCTTCCGGAATGGTAACGGAAAGGATAAGCCTGGAGTGGTGCTCGCCTACAAGCTGTTTTTTTCTTCCTTCAGGCTTTCGGCATACTGTTTGATGCAGGCAATGGCATCGTCACGCAGCAGTTTGAGGCACAGACCGCTCCAAGATATGAGGGATACAGAAGTGAATATGTCAAGGAGTTTGTAATATACGGATGTTACTCCATCATACGGAGATGGCTTACAGCTGAAGACCCCGAAAGTCCGGAGGATATAACGGATATTATACTTGAGCTTATAGAAAGATTATAGATGACAAAATTTTAAAAATAAAGTTGAATTTCACATAAAAAAATGGTATAATTTATAAATACTGATTTATATACATTTTTTTATCGGAGGGTTTACTATGGAGAATTATGGGAATCAACTGAAACGGGATGAGGGGAACATTCCTTTCTTCTCAAAAATGAGTACAAAAATCGCGTTGATGATCGGTATCATCGTTTTCTTGACTGTTGTTGTAGAAATCATTATCGCGTCGACAAGGTCATCCTCATCTATGAGGGATACTTATCTGAATTATGCTCAGAACCTTGCTGAAGAAGCTGCGATCGGCGTTGATTTTGCTACAGAGTTCGGCGAGGAGGCTTATGGGGGATATGCCAAGAATCTTGCTGAAGAGGCAGCTGTTTCAATCAATTTCTCCAGACAGTTCGGTGAGTCGGTATATAGGTCCTATGCACTGAATCTTGCACAGGAGGCCGCAAAGTGTGTTGATATAGCTACTCTGGCTGTCAGGAACGTTACAACTACCGATGCTGAGGGTAATACTGTAAGCACGGTAACGAATGACGCCCTTTCAACACAGGCTCTTGATAATATTCTGAAAGATATCAATATCATAAATGTTGCGGGTTCATATGCATATATGGTTTCACCCGACGGAACAATGCTCTGGCATACAAACACCGAGAAAATCGGCCAGCCTGTTGAGAATGCGGCTGTTAAAGGTATTGTCGCTGAGCTGCAGGCAGGCAATAAGGTTGAAAACGGATCTGTCCTTTATGAATATAAGGGAGCGCAGAAGCTTGCCGGTTATGCATTTACCGGTGACGGTAACATCATGATCGTTACCGCCGATTATAATGAGTTTATGAAGATAGACTTCGATACCCTTCTTGGAAATATCCATATCGATGGTGTCGATGGTTCATATGCATATATGGTTTCACCTGACGGAACAATGCTCTGGCATACAAGCCCCGAGAAAATCGGACAGCCGGTTGAAAATGCGGCTGTTAAGGGTATCGTTGCTGACCTTCAGGCCGGTAAGAAGGTGGAAGACGGCTACTGTATCTATGAATACAAGGGAGCGCAGAAGCTTGCCGGATATTCGTTTACCGATACCGGTAATATAGTTCTCGTTACTGCCGATTACGACAAGCTTATAAGGATCGATTACGATAAGCTCATCGGTGAGATAAAGATGTCGGGCGTTGAAGGCTCATATGCATATATGGTTTCGCCTGACGGGACAATGCTTTATCATAAGACCGCCGACAAGATAGGCAAGCCTGTGGAGAATGCCGCTGTAAAAGGCATCGTCGAAGATCTGAAGGCAGGCAAGAAGGTTGACAACGGCTCATGTGAGTACGAGTATAAAGGTGCCGATAAAGTTGCGGGATATGCATTTACAAAGGCAGGTAATGTAGTTATCGTAACTGCCGACAAGGATGTAATGATGGCTGACGTTTACCACATTAGAAACGTGCTGATCCTGATCGGCGTAATCTGCGGTATAGTTGCGATAGTACTTGTTTCGATACTTACGATATACCTTCTTAAGGGCATTAACAAGCTGGTTCCTGTTATCAACAAGACCGCAAACTTCGATTTCTCAAGCGACGAAGAAACCGTTATCATGGAGAAGCGTACGGATGAAATCGGTGTTATCGCAAGGGCACTTTCCAAAACCAGGGATAATCTTCGTTCTATCGTAGGTTCCATTTCCGCTGCAGGTACCAGCATCGACAGGAATGTTGAAGATCTGCAGGTTACCATTGATAGGGTTGGTCAGATGTGCGAGAATAATTCGGCAACCACCCAGGAACTTGTTGCAGGCATGGAGGAGACCGCAGCAACGACCTCAACCATCAGCAAGAATGCAGAACTTGTCCAAAAAAATGCCAAGAATATTGATAAGCTTGCTGATGAGGGAACAGAGCTTTCGATTGAGATATTAAAGAGGGCTAACGAGCTTTCGACGACTACAGAGAGTGCAAGCAAGAGAACCATTAACATGTATGATTCCGTTAAGGTTAAGTCCGAACATGCCATCGTTGCTTCGAAGGCAGTTGATAAGATCAACGAGCTTACCGGAACGATCAATTCCATTTCGTCACAGACAAGCCTGCTTGCCCTTAATGCTTCGATTGAGGCAGCAAGAGCCGGCGAGGCAGGAAGAGGATTTGCAGTTGTCGCTTCCGAGATCAGCCAGCTTGCGAGCCAGACCTCCGATGCGGTTCACAATATCAGTAATATCGTTAAAGAGGTTAACAATGCGGTCGATCAGATGGCGGAATGCCTGACTACAACTACGGAGTTTCTTGAGAAGAATGTTATTTCGGATTATAAGGAATTTGGTAAGGTCAGCGTACAGTACAGGGATGACGCAAATACCTTCGGTAACAGTATGAGCACCATCAAGGACAGCATAAAGAGCCTGAACAGGGATCTTTCAAATATTGTTTATGCTATTGAGGATATCGATAAGACCGTCAATGACGCTTCAAACGGTGTGACCGATATTGCGGACAAGACATCGAATATCGTTGGTGAGACCTCCGGCAGCATGAGTGATGTAGAAGAGTGCAAGAAGGCTGTTTCGGATCTGAACGGTATCATCGACCGTTTCACTTTATAACAAAACAGAAGATATCCCCCACCTCTTAGCGTAGCGAAGGTGGGGGGAGATCTTCGTTTCAGGCGGGGTTCAAGCCCCGACTGAAATGAGATGCGGAGCATCGTT
>JAEEVO010000084.1 GCA_016290905.1 Lachnospiraceae bacterium
AGACAGATTTCAAATTATAACAAAAAACAGAAGGAAAGCATGATAGCTTACCTTTCCGAAAAGGAAGGCAAGCATATAACCGCGCAGGATGTATGCCAGTATTTTAAAGGCAAGGGGATGCCGATAGGACAATCCACAGTGTACCGTCAGCTTGAAAAGCTTGTGGATGAGGGCATTCTGAATAAATACATCATTGACGCAAACAGTCCGGCATGCTTTGAATACATGTCCACCAAAAGCCACGGCGAGTGTGAAGTATGTTTTCATGCAAAGTGTGAGAAATGCGGAAAACTCATACATCTGCACTGTGATGAAATGATAGCGATAGGCAGGCATCTGTGCGAGGAGCATGGATTTAAGCTGGATACAAAGAGAACCGTCCTTTACGGCTTATGCAGTGAATGTCAAAGGGAAGGTATGGAATCCGGCAATGACGGAAAGTGAGAACAGGGATCGATCATGAGTTATATAGAAGCAAAAAACTTAAGCGTAGGCTATGACGGAGAGGTTGTCGGAAAGGATATCAGCTTTACCGTGAACAAGGGTGATTATCTCTGTATTATCGGAGACAACGGCTCGGGAAAGACCACGTTGATGAAGACAATACTAGGGCTTAAGAAACCTTTGAGCGGCGAGATAATAATGGGCGACGGACTGAAGAAGAACGAGATAGGGTATCTTCCTCAGCAGACGGTGATCCAGAAGGATTTTCCGGCTTCTGTAAAGGAAATTGTTTTATCGGGCTGTCTGTCAAAATGCGGCATGCGTCCTTTTTACAAAAAAGAGGAAAAGGCCCTTGCCCTTGAAAACATGAAAAGGATGGGAATCGAAGCACTTCAGGATAAGTGTTACAGAGAACTGAGCGGCGGACAGCAGCAGAGAGTTCTTTTGGCAAGAGCCCTGTGCGCTACAGAAAAGCTTCTCCTGCTTGACGAGCCGGTATCGGGACTCGACCCTAATGTGACCGCCGAGATGTATAAGCTGATAGAGCAGCTGAACAAAGACGGCGTTACCATAATCATGATATCACATGACATAGAATCCGCGGTAAAATATGCAAGTCATATACTGCATATCGGCGAGAACATATTCTTTGCCGAAAAAGCGCAGTATGTTGAGAAAATGAACATCAATCTGAACTAAGGAAAGAGTGGCAGGTAGATAAATGGAAAAATTCTTTTCATATCTTGAATATCCGATAGTAAGATATGCCCTGATCGTAGGCATACTTATTTCACTGTGCGCTTCGCTGCTCGGTGTGACACTTGTCCTTAAAAGATTCTCATTTATCGGAGACGGGCTTTCACATGTTGCGTTCGGAGCCATGGCCATTGCATCGGTGCTCAACCTGACGGATAAGATGTATCTGGTACTTCCGCTGACAGTGGTTTGTGCGGTACTGATACTGTGGACCGGACAAAATGCAAAGATAAAGGGCGACGCGGCAATAGCGATGATATCGGTCAGCGCCCTTGCACTTGGATATCTTCTGATGAACGTGTTCGGAACAAGCGCAAACCTTGCAGGTGACGTATGCAGTACGCTGTTCGGTTCGACTTCGATCATAACGCTCAAGCTTTCCGAAGTTATGCTTTGTATCGTCATCTCGGTAATAGTGATAGTGGTATTCATTCTGTTTTACAATAAACTGTTCTCGGTAACCTTTGACGAGAATTTCGCAAAGGCGAGTGGAACGAATTCACAGGGTTACAACCTGCTGATCGCGATCATAATAGCTGTTATCATAGTGCTGGGGATGAACCTTGTTGGCTCGCTCCTGATCTCGGCACTTGTCATATTCCCGGCACTGTCTGCCATGAGGCTGTTTAAGAGCTTCAGGCGGGTAACCGTATTTTCGGCGATATTTGCAGTTACTTGCGCATTTTTGGGGATTGCGGTATCAATAATCGCGGGAACGCCCGTAGGATCCACGATAGTCGCTGCAGACATAGCAGGTTTCCTGATATGCTGTCTTGCAGGACATTTTTACGCAGGATGAAAAGATATCACCTTCGGGTAAAAAACAGATTGACAAGAAAACTGTTATTGTGCTATATTTCGAAATTAAGTGATTGATGCCACGGATAGCTGTTTGCATCCCGGGCATCATTATATTTGCTGTAAGCGGAGGATCATAAAAAATGTCAGATTCAGAAAAAGTGTTCAGATTACTCATCATTAATCCGGGTTCGACTTCCACGAAGGTAAGCCTTTTCGATAATGAAAAGTGCCTGTTTGAGAGAAGCCTTTTCCATGACGCACCGGAGCTTTTGAAATTTCCACATGTAAACGATCAGATGGATTTCAGATATAATGTCATAATGGATATGCTTAAAGATGAAAACATCGCACCGGAGAGCATAGATATCTTTGTAGGACGCGGCGGAAGCGCCTGCACACAGCCCGGCGGCGTAACAACCATAGATGAAAAGCTCTATGACGATACGGTGGCCGCCGTAGGCGGAAGTGAGCATCCCGCAAAGCTCGGAGTAATGCTTGCATGGAAATTCGCACAGAAATTCGGTAAGGACGGTTACACGTTAAATCCCACAAATGTAGATGAGTATTGTGATTATGCAAGGCTTACGGGTATCAAGGGAATATACAGGGTTTCACATTCACATGTATTAAACCAGAAGGCTGTTGCTACCGCTCATGCGGAGTCCATGGGAAAGAAATACGAGGACTGCAACTTCATAGTCGCACACATTGACGGCGGTATAACTGTAAGCGCACATGAACACGGACGTATGGTTGACGGAAACATGGGTGCCGACGGAGAGGGCGCATATACTCCCACACGTATAGGCAGCATCCCTGTTCTTTCCATACTTGACTATCTTGAAACTCATACCGTAAAGGAAGCAAAGCTTTTCTGCTCAAGAGCAGGCGGATTTGTAAGCCTGTTCGGTACATCCGATTCGGATGTGATCCACGGCCTTGTTGAAAAGGGAGATAAAAAGGCATCACTGGTATGGAATACAATGATTTATCAGATCTGCAAGATGATCGGTGAAATGAGCGCCGTTCTCTGCGGAAAGGTGGACGGCATACTTCTTACCGGCGGACTAATGAGATTTGACGATATAAAGGAAGGCATCGAAAAGAGATGCGGATTTATCGCTCCGATAAGCGTATATCCCGGTGAGATGGAGCAGGAAGCTCTCTGCTACGCGACACTTAAGGTATTGCGTGGCGAAGAGAAAGCGCTTAAGTATTCCGGAAAGAACGTATGGGACGGATTTGAAGGTATCGATCTATAAGATATTCATTTTAAGCCTTCCCCTAAAAGGGGAAGGTGGCTGCGAAGCAGCCGGATGAGGTGTAATCATCCGATTGATCAGTATAAAAGATAAGAAAGGATGTGCAGATTATGGGAATGGTGGACGAAGTAAAGGTAAAGGCTAAAAGCTGTGTAAAGACAATAGTTCTTCCCGAGGGTGACGAGCCCCGTACAGTACAGGCGGCAGCAATCATAAAGGCTGAAGGATACGCAATCCCGGTGCTTTTGGGAAATGTTGAAAAGGTTAATGCGGTAGCAAAAGAGAAGAATACAGATATATCCGGCATAACGGTAATAGATCCGGAAACAAGCCCCAAGGCAGCAGAATACGCTAAAGAGCTATATGAACTCAGAAAAGCCAAGGGCGTTACCGAGGAGGATGCAGCTAAGCTTGTTGCCGATCCCATGTACTACGGTATAATGATGGTAAAAACAGGGGATGCCGACGGCCTCGTTTCAGGTGCCGTTCATACCACAGGCGATATGTTAAGACCTGCACTTCAGATAATAAAGACAAAGCCCGGTATCAAGGTTGTTTCTTCAAGCTTCCTTATGGAATGCCCGAACAAGAGCCTCGGAAAAAACGGACTCCTTGTTTACGCAGATTGCGTGGTTATGCCGAATCCCACGGCTGAGGAGCTGGCTCAGATAGGTATCTCTGCAGCAGATACGGCAAAGACACTTTGCGGCATTGAGGAACCGAAGGTAGCATTCCTTTCGTTCTCAACAAAGGGAAGCGCTAAGCATGAGCTTGTAACAAAGGTACAGGAAGCAGTGAGGATAGCACATGAGATGGCACCCGACCTCTGTCTCGACGGAGAGATGCAGCTTGACGCTGCGCTTGTTCCCGAGATAGGCGCATCAAAGGCAAAGGGAAGCCCTGTGGCAGGATACGCAAACGTTCTTATATTCCCCGACCTTCAGGCAGGAAATATCGGATACAAGATCACTCAGCGTATTGGCGGCGCAGACTGCTTCGCAGTTCTTCAGGGACTTGCAAAGCCCTGTAACGATCTTTCACGCGGATGCTCGGTAGAAGATATCGTAAATACAGTAGTATTTACCGCTGTACAGGCACAGTAAGAATCCAAAGTCCACAGAATGTTTAATGGGAATACCTGGAAACATCTGTGGACTTTTTTAGAATATGTCATCCTGAGCGTTAATATGTCATCCTGAGCGCCAGTATGTCATCACAAGCGCTAATATGTCATCCTGAGCACTATTATGTCATCCTGAGCGCCAGCGAAGGATCTTTATAAATAGAAGAGTAACAGTTTAACAGAGAGAAAACCACATGGACATACAAAGATTTACAGACCGTTATGACCGTTTAATGAATGAAGGTAATTTCAACGAAGCGGAAAGACATCTTGAATACTGGCTAAAGGAATCGGAAGCATGCGGAGATGAGCCCGGACGGTTTACGGTATTAAACGAGATGACCGGCTTTTACCGAATGAGGAAGGAAAAGACAAAAGCATATGAAGCGGTGGATAAACTGCTGACATGCATTTCCTTAAGACCTCATGAAAACAGCATTGGAAAGGCAACAGCCTGCTTAAACTGCGCTACGGTATATAACAGTTTCGGCGAACCGGAAAAAGCTATAAAACTGTATAAAAAAGCAGAAGAGACATACAAGGCTGAGTTAAATGAGAATGATATGAGACTGGCAGGTCTATATAATAACATGGCACTTGCTCTTATGTCGGCAGACAGAATG
Organism: Lachnospiraceae bacterium; assembly: GCA_016290905.1. Taxonomy (GTDB): domain Bacteria; phylum Bacillota; class Clostridia; order Lachnospirales; family Lachnospiraceae; genus RUG11977. The sequence goes on from JAEEVO010000084.1 coordinate 5,010, forward strand.
TCAGAGGCCGGTGAATACTTTGAAAACGCTCTTTCGGTATTATCGGAAAACGGGAATGCATATAATGAACTTGCAATAACCTATCTGAACATGGCAGATCTGAATGAAAAACGCCTCGGGCCGGAGGAAGGAGAACCGGTAATACTTGAACTGGTTGATAAGGCAGTAGAGAGCTTAGAGGAAGCTTATAAGGGAGATTTTAACGATTTCAAGCAGACTGCCGAAAAGTGCATACCGGTATTTAAACATTACGGATATTTCATGGCAGCCAATACACTTAAAGACAGGATAGAGGGCAGATCGTAAAGTTTCGCTTTACACAAAAATCATGTTATGATAAAATTATTTATTTGAGGAAACAAAGAAAACGTTTTCAAGCTAATATTGACTATTAGAAATAATTCTGCTTGAACATGGGAGTGAAAAAGGTTGAAGGGCTTAGAGCTATCGGAAAGATATTATTATGAATACGGAGCGGAAATGATCCGGAACAGCTTCTTTAGTGTAGAAGGTAAGCTTGCGATAGGGCTTGTCGGGAGCGGTTCGGAATGCTTCGGATATGATGATGAGGTGTCGCAGGATCATGACTTTGAGCCCGGTTTCTGCATATTCATCCCGGATACCGGCGAAGTGGACGAACAGACCGCATTTGCGCTCTCAAGAGCATATGCGAAACTGCCGGAAGAGTTCATGGGCTTTAAGCGGCTTAAAGTAAGCCCTGTCGGAGGCAGCAGGCACGGAGTAATACGTATAAATGATTTTTATATATCGAAGTGCGGACAACCTGACGGAAAGCTGATGACGCCGGATTGGCTGCATGTTCCGGAGTATTCGCTTGCAGAGGCTGTAAACGGAAAGGTATTTGTCGATAACTACGGAGAGTTTACGGCGATAAGAGAGTCGCTGTCGTATTTTCCCGAATACATAAGACAGAAAAAGCTTGCAGGTTATCTGTTACAGATGGCACAATCCGGTCAGTATAATTACATGCGCAGTATAAAACGCGGGGAGAACGCAGCCGCACAGCTTGCACTCCATACATTTACGGACGCGGCACTGCACGTTATATTTTTGCTTAATAAAAAGTATATGCCTTACTATAAATGGTGTTTCAGGTCGCTTAAGGAGCTTGAAAGGCTTTCGGGGCTTTATGAATCTCTGGAATACCTTATATCTTCCGATAACGACGGGGGAAAAGCCGTAACAAAGGCGGGTATGACAGAGGACATAGCCGCACTTATCATAAGAGAACTGAAAGCAGACGGACTGACGGATGCAACCTGTAATGAGCTTGAAAAACATGCCTACTCGGTAAACGACCATATAAAGGACGGCATGATAAGGAATATGGATATCTTTGAAGGAATATAAGAGGACGATATGGAACTTAAAAAATCTGATTTTTACTATGAACTGCCGGAGGAACTGATAGCACAGGATCCTTTGGAGGACAGGTCTTCTTCAAGACTGCTGGTACTTGATAAGAATACCGGTGCCTTTAAGCATGAGCATTTCAGTGAGATAATAAAGTATCTGAAAAAGGGTGACTGTCTTGTGATAAACAACACCAAGGTCATCCCGGCAAGACTTATCGGCGTCAGGACTGTGGACGATTATGTCCCCCAAAAGGGCTTTGAGGCACCGAAGAATAACGCTGCAGTTGAGGTATTCCTTCTTAAAAGGATAGAGGCGGATCTTTGGGAGACCATAGTAAAGCCGGGTAAAAAACTTAAAGAAGGCGCAAAGGTAAGCTTCGGAAACGGGGAGCTTACGGGAACAATCGAGAAAGTAAAACCGGACGGAAACCGTGTGGTAAGATTCAGCTTCAAGGGAATATTTGAAGAGGTTCTCGACCGTCTCGGTGAAATGCCGCTGCCGCCATACATCACACATAAGCTTAAGGACAGGGACAGATATCAGACGGTTTACGCAAAATACGAGGGTTCTGTTGCAGCCCCCACCGCAGGACTCCATTTTACAAAGGAACTTCTTGAAAAGGTAAGGGAAGCGGGAGTGGATATAGCCGAGGTTACGCTTCATGTGGGGCTAGGAACCTTCAGGCCTGTAAAGGAAGACAATATCTTAAATCACCATATGCACAGTGAATTTTATATTGTTGACAAGGAGGCGGCCGACAAGATAAACAGCTGTAAGGCACGCGGCGGAAGGGTTATCTGCGTCGGTACCACGAGCTGCAGGACCATAGAATCGGCGGCCGATGAGAATGGAGTAGTGATACCGGGAAGTGCGAACACCGAAATTTTCATCTACCCGGGTTATAAATTCAAGGTGCTCGACTGTCTGATCACGAATTTCCATCTTCCGGAATCAACGCTTATCATGCTTGTAAGTGCACTGGCAGGCAGGGAAAATGTCCTAAAAGCATACAGTGAAGCCGTAAAGGAAAGATACAGGTTTTTCTCATTCGGAGACGCTATGTTTATAACGGATGATACAACCGGGTCGTGATGCTTATCACGGACGAATTGTAATCCTGAGCGAAAGCGAACGTGGGACAATACTGTCATCCTGAGCGAAAGCGTATGTAGGACAATATATGTCATCCTGAGCGGAAGCGAAGGATCTTAAGAAAGGAGATGAGGCTGATGAATACAAAGTATTCCGCGGGAACGTGCATTAAAATGCTTCTTTGTATGCTTATATTCCTTGCCTCATTTTTTGCTTTTGAAAACACTAAAGCCGCTGCCGCTACAGATATCCGTGTCGGATTAAAGTCTCTTTACATGGGAAAGGGCATTATCACGATATATAACAGTGATATAAAAATGGGATACTGCCTGAACGATTCGTTTAAGGCAGATATAGAACTGAAATCTGCAGGCGGATTCAGCTTTGAACCGGACAATTCCACGTATTATACAAACGGAAACGATTTTGAAAGCTATTCGAAGGCATTGGCACAGATTTCCTCAGGGACGGAGGGAAAAGTATGCTATTGCGGAAGAAACAAATGGAGAGTGTATTATCGAAGCTCAAAAGCACAAAGCGGAGCGTCAAAGGTTTCATCCACAGAGCTGATCAGGATGACTTTCGGTAAGAGTGAGCTGCTTATAGACGGAACGGTTTCAAGCGGATATCCTCAGTTCTCCGCTGCAGGAGGAGATAAGGTTATATCTCTGGGAACCCGGAAATACAGGGGCAGGATGGAGATCGGACGATACGGTTCGGAGAATCTTACCGCAGTCAATATCGTAAACATAGAGAGTTACCTTTTAAGTGTTGTGTCCTGTGAGATGAGCACCACCTGGCACAGTGAAGCTCAGAAGGCGCAGGCGATATGTGCGAGGAGCTACTGTCTTGCAAATGCCGGCTTTAAGGCTGACAGTTACCTGAAAAAGGGATATTCCATTGTCGATACCGATGAATCGCAGGTATATGCGGGCGTGGGGAAAGAATCGGATATGTCGGCATATGCCGTGAAAGCGACCATGAAGATGATACTAAAGTCGAACGGAAAGGTGCTTCCGGCATATTATTTCTCCACAAGCGGCGGGGCAACGGAATTTGCAACGGATGTCTGGGGAGGAACAAACTCGAGCTTTGTGGGAGTGTTTGATGAATATGAGACAGTTCCCGAGACTGCACCTTGGATCAAGAAGACAACGTATGCAGAGTTGGAGGAAAAGCTGAGAGCCAAAGGATACGATGTAAGCGGTATAACGGACATTTACCCCGAGCTGCTTTCGGATTCCGGAAGGGTCAGCAGTGTGAGGATCAAGTACAAGGGTGGCAGCGTATCCGTCAAGGGCTCTGTTTTAAAGACGATGTACGGCATGAGAAGTACAAAGTATAAGATAATCACTTCGGAAAGTAATGATTTTGATGTAGTCGTTCGTACCAAGGACTCGGAAGAAACCGTTGACAACTCCGAAATACAGGTCATCTCCGGAAATGGTGAGATAAGCAGCATTGTCGATAACGCAAACCAGATGGTAGTCATTTCAGGCGAAAACATGACGAACTTCCCTTTGTCACAGCCGGATGAAAATGAAATATGGTTCATCGGCATGGGCGGCGGACACGGCATCGGCATGAGCCAGTCGGGCGCATACGGTATGGCGCTTAAGGGCTTTTCTTATGAGCAGATATTGAATTATTATTACCGGAATATTGAGATTACAAAATATTAAAAAAAGTGTTGACAAATGATCGGGAAATGATTATAATGCAACTTAATTCGTTAGAAAACATAAAAAATTAGATATTCTGACGAACCAAAATAACACGAGAGGTCCACTACTATGATGAGACAGTCAAGTTCTAACATCATTATAGGCATCATTATTAGCTTTATTATACGCAAGTATGATAAGGTCGGTTTGTGATGCTGTGGACTTATGGAAAAGCCTTTAGAGCGGAGCAGACAGACCTGCCCCGCTTTTCTTTTTGAAGATAGGATATTAGAAGGGAGTTCCCGATAAGTGACAACGAAATCCGTATCTTCACATTGATCGATTAAGACACCGAAAGGTGCTTATATAAAAATTATACAAAGGAGAAAAACAATGGCAACAGAAACTTCATTAAAAGACGTAGCTTCACGTGTACGCGAAATGAGGGAGCTTTCCGGGATATCGATACATGAGATGTCAGAGAGCACTCATATGTCAGTAGAAGACTACATGGCGCTTGAAGACGGAAAAGTTGATTTTTCATTCTCGTTCATCAGCAAGTGTGCTGAAAAATTCGGA
>JAEEVO010000085.1 GCA_016290905.1 Lachnospiraceae bacterium
ACCTGTCGGCAAGTCCTCTCTTCGCGACCATGTCTTTCATAATAAACTCTGCCATGGGGGAACGACATATGTTGCCCCAGCAGATGAACAATACTCTAATCATGTCTATAAACCTCGTAAATACTGTGTTTCTTGCACCTTTATACCTTGGCATATCTTGGCATATTTGGGCATATCTTATCCGCCAAAAGGTGCAAAATGAGGTGCAAATCTACAGGACTTGCACCTCGAGCTTTTCCCTTAAATAAAGGATTATACTAATTTACTCGTTTGACGCCTGTTCTTTGTATTCTGAAAAAACTGTTACCGTTGCAGTATCGTTAACATCAGAATTGGCATTCTTTCCCTTAGAGATACGAGTCATTTCCTCCAAAGCATCATCAAATCCAAGATGCGTATACGTATTGAGAGTAACTCCTATATCCGAATGTCCCATTATATACTGGAGGGTCTTGGGATTCATCCTCGCGGAAGCCATGCGACTGCAAAACGTATGTCTGCACACGTGAGGCGTTACCTTAGGCATCTGAACCTTATAAATGCTGTTATACTTATCAACTATATGCTGAAAGTATTTCTCCCAGTGCATCGCCACCATGGGGTGCTCATCCTTATCAAGGAAAAGAAATCCAACATATCCATCCACCATAGGCTCGATTTTCGGAGTTTTACGATTGGCTAAGATGAGTTTAAAACACTCTGCCACTTCCTCAGTCATAGGAACAAGTCTTCCGCCTGATTCAGTCTTAGTATCCCTGATGTTATATCCAATTCCGTTATTTCTCTGGAGCTGATGATCCACATTGATCTTCATATGTTTAAAATCAATGTCGTTTATCGTAAGTCCCACAAACTCAGAAATGCGAAGTCCGGTGTTAAAAAGGATATATATTCCGTCGTAATACTTGCAAAAATGGGGATCCTCCTTGACAAACTTAAGAAATTTCCTTTCGTCTTCCCGGGACAAAGCTTCACGCGTAACACTGTCGTTATAGATTACTGTCCCCAGATCAAAAGAAAACGGATTTTTTCTGACATAATCATTATCCACCGCAAGTTGAAAAGCCGGACGAAGAACTCCTCTGATAGTATGTATGGAACTATATCCTCTGCCGTTTTTCTGTAACTTCACTAACCATTCTTGCGCATCCAGGACTTTGACTTTATCTATTCTCTGCTTTCCAAATGGATCCCTCTTTAAGAGGTTGATTACCGTTTTATACCCTGCTTCCGTGCTCGGACGCACTCCCTTTCTCAGTGAAACATATTTCTCCACGAGATCCGATACTGTTAATTTTCCTCCTTCCGGAACAATCTGGTCGATCATATCTGCCGCAATCTGCTTTTCAAGCTCCCTTAATGACGGTTCCATCTTTTTGCCTGCCGGTACAGGATCATGCACATCAAGTCTCCATGACCTCACATACTTGGAATCTCCAAATGCATCAACATACTTAAATCTATACCGCCCGTTGGCTTCCTGAATCTCACCATTACGTAAGATACGACCTTTATTATCTTTTCTTTTTTCACTCATATTGGGCTCCTTTCATAATAAAAAGGACTCCAATACAACGTATACATAATACCATAATTGAAGTCCTTCCGCCATCCAAAACAGTCACATCTGTCATTTATACACAAGACATGCTGTCTATGTATTTTTCAAACTGAACTCTCTTTATTTGTGTCCGATTCCCAACAGTTAATAAATAAGCCGCAGTAGGATCAAAAGAAATAATCCTTCGTATCCTTTTTTGTCCGATACCAAAGTATTCAGCTGCTTCTTCCACAGTCAGGAGATACTTCTCCCACAAAGGGACATCCGTTTCTTGTTTCTTTTTCCGCATGGATTCTTCATTTAGTTTTGAATTCAACTTAAAAAGCGCATCATACACCATCGGGATTACCACAGGTATTGCCGTAGGCTTATAGGTCACTTCATTCAGTACAGTTATCTGGTTCATTTTTATAATCTCCTCGTTAATTGAAATAAAAATGTCAACCAACTCTGTCAACCTTCTAAAAAATCTCTGAGTAACTTTTGGAACTTACAGAGAAGTTTTTTCGTTAGTTGACATACTTGGTTGACACGGTTGGTTAACATGTTATCAGTCAAAAGGGATTTCCATCTGTTCCGGCACATCCACGAATCCCTCCTCCGGCCCCTTTGTATCCGCTGTGCGCTTCCATGCTCTTGCACTTCCGTACTTTGCAAATCTCTGGATCCCCACGGGTTCCCAGCCGGGCATGTGATGCATGATCGTCGCTATCCTGTTGGATTCACTCTTTTTAGGTTCTTCATATGACGAATGACCCAAAGCTTCATGAAACAACATCCTGACGCATACATATTTCTCCGTTGTCCCGGCAAGAAAGTTATCGATTCCTACCTGCTCGGTATCTTCCGGTGTAAAGCGCTGCTGATACTTATCAAGCTCCTTCTTCAGATGATCTGGAAGTGTAAGAATGTAATCACCGCTCCTATAGATCACCATGATCTCAGCCCAGGCCTGAAGGATATACGCCCTGGATTCTGCCTCATTATCAAGAATATGGACCTCTGCGTTCTCAGGATGCGTTTCGATGGGAACGATACGCCTGTTACCACTTTTATCCATGGGAAGGATCTCGATCTTGTTGGATGTGCCGCCAAACACACACTGGCGCTTTCTGTCCCTCGGATGTTTATCGTATGGTGTTCTGTAGGTATCCTTTTCACGGCTGATAAAGCATTTAAGCTCTTCCTCAGCCTTTGCATTGATCACGGCAAGCATTTCTACCAGTTCGACTATTAAGTGGCCCTGCAGTCTTGCTGCCATTCTGTCATCGCTTAAGTTCTTCAGATCATCCGTAAACCATTCATCATGGATAGCAAGGAACTTAAAGAAGGTGGACTTTCCCACGCCCTGACCGCCCACAAGACACATGGCAGTTTCAAACTTAGTACCAGGCTTGAACACCCTGGCTACAGCGCCAAGCATAAAAATCTTCATAGTGGTCTTAATTAGCTCTGTTTCCTCTGCCCCGAAGAAATGTGTGAGCATATGTTCCACCCTCGGTATTCCGTCCCAGACAAGGCTGTTAAGGACGTCTCTGATCGGATGATAGCGGTTCTCATTGGCAACAACCCTTATGGCCGTTTCTATCAAGCTTTGATAACTGATGCCGTAGTTTTTATCGATATATAACGTGATGTATGCCATATCCGTATCGGTCAGAGTAACACCGTCCCTGAGCCAGCCAAGGTCTTTGATGATATCAATTCTCTCTGACAGTTCGTTGAAAGCAATGGCCCCGGCAAGTAGCGGATCTTCCTTCAGTATCTTCACTACATTGGTAACATTAGCCTTGGGATTACCTCTGTCGTTCTTTTCCAACGACTCTTTCAGGGCCTCTATCGGAAGAAGCTCTTTCTCCACTTCTTTCTCCTGCTCTTCTTTCAGCTGTGGTGATTTTTCTCTCATATGACGTTATTGTCTCCTCTCTGTGTTTGTACTCTTCGTAAATCTCGCTGTCCTCTCCAAAATCAAGAATCTCCAGAATGCAGTCAACCGGATCCTTGTTGTTGATAGCACAGATGTACCGCTCATCAATGTTTCCGATATCCCACTGTTCCTTGGTTGGCTCGTAATCAAGTTCCCAGTCGTGAAGTGTTCTGTATATCTCGGCCATCTTTAAGCGGAACTGCTGAAGCTCCTCAGCATAGGCAACACGGATTCTTTCCTTGCGTTCCCTTTCTTTCTGTAGGCGGATTCGCTGATTCTTCTCATGCCTGGATTCCTTTCTCTTGGTATCGATATTAAGGCGGAAATCATCAATCAGCTTGAATGCGGCCTGCTTTGCATCCAGGTTAAACATCTGCTGAACAAAGTTGATAACGTCCCCGTCGGCTCCGCACCCGAAACAGTGAAACCGATTATCGACCTTCATGCTTGGATGCTTGTCATTATGGAAAGGGCAGCATGCCATGCCGCCCCTCCCGATCTTTAAACCATAAAAGGACGCTGCTTCCTTTGTGGAAACCGCGTCCTTTATCTCTTGAAACATATTCAATTTTATAGACTCCTTTCCTCTCGCTTCTGTTTTCTTTCCCGGTGTGCGTCTCGGATCTGCTTCTGGAACTTGTATGCCTGGTCTGCAGCCTTTTTATAATCAGGGAGCTTTTCTGCAAGTGCGCTGTATTTGGTTTTTAACTCATCCCTTTTCTTTGTGATATCCCTTACCGGGATTTTCATATCCGGATAAGCGCCCTTAAGTTCTCGCTCCGCTATGTGGTACATTTTGAGTTCATAATCATGTTTGGCTTTGTAGGCAGCCTTCTTCTTTGGATCCGAAATCTTGTACCACGCTTTATAGTAAGGGGCGTTTTCTTTGTAGGTCTCATAACGTTCCAGCACCCTGTTCAATACGGCTATTTTCTTTTCAAGGTCAATCATCTCATGACGGTGTTTGTAAAGCCTGTCATACATAACACGGGTGAAATCCTTAAAATCATCAAGGCTAGAAATATGGTTATTGATAATGAACTCATGGACTTTAAGCATTTTCTTTGTGGCAACTATGCCTCTGCCGTAGGTATACTTCTTGCGGATTTCCTTTTCATACTCACCGATGGCATCCCAGAATTCCTTGCGCTGTGCCTGGGCCTCTGCTTTAGCCTCAGCCTCTTGCTTGCGCATTTCCTCAATCTCATCAAGAACGGATTTGAAGGTTCCGAGTATTTTGCGAATTGCTCCGTTTATCGCTTTGACGAATCTGTTCCAATCGCCCTTGTCGGTCTTTATGCCTTTCTTCTCCATCGCTCTGACAACCGGGCCCTCATGAATCTGAGGAAGTATATCAAGCCCCTGCTCAACATAGGAACGATGATCGACTCTTGCCGTGATGCCGTGCTGTTCAAAAGTCTCATTCACCTTCTTTGCCCAGTTGGCTCTCCACTGAACCAGCGTCTCCGGATCTCCCCAATCATTGTTCTTAACGGCATTAAAAATATAATCGCCTTTTTCATCCCTCATGCGATTTCCGTTCTCGTCAAGAACGTATTCCCTATGTTGTTTCGTTCCCCATGTACCATCTTCATTAAGCGGTCTCATGGGAACCATGACATGCACATGCGGGTTCGGAATGTCATCCAGATCCTTGCCGGGTTCGTGAACAGCCATGTCAACAATCATGCCACGGGAAGTGAAATTCTCTGCGATAAACTCCTTGGCAATCTGAATGTTTTCTTCCATGCTCAGCTCGTTCTGCAGAGCAAAGTCAAAAGAATAAGCAAGCTGCGCTTTCGGATGTTTCTCAACTTTTTCAACTTCGTTCCAAAGGGTCTGTCGGTCAGCAAGCCGTTCCGGTGCATGCTCCGGTAAAATAATTTCGCTCAGAACCACACCATGCTTTTTGGTGTAATCATGAATCTGTCCGTAATACTCATCCATCAGTTTTTCTCCGGCCCTATATGCAGCAGAAGCGACGGAACTCTGTCCGCCGCCTCTTGATATCTGGCCCGCTGTGAAATGAAACAATGCCATTACTTTACCACCTCCTCGATCGGTTTCGGCTCAAAGTTCTTAGCGTACTGTTTAACGCCCGGAACCTGAAGCAGTCCCTCACAGAATTGAATGAAGTCTGTCTTGGACGCATCCTTGATAACTGGAAATATCGCCTCGATGTATCCTGCCTTGGAACACAAAAGATGTGTTCTCTGCTTGCGGCTGATCTTCTCAATCTTCTCGATCTTGTTCTCCAGCCGTGTGATCTGATGATCGTCCTGGTCTCTCTTCGTCTCCATCTTTGCAACCTCCTTCCTCATTTTCTCCAGTTCCTTAAATTGTTCTCCCATTGTAAAATCCTCCTTTTCGTTTTTTTGAGAGCAATAAAAAAAGCGCCCCGGAACTTTTGCATAGTTCCGAAACGCTTAGTTTCAAAGATTTGTTATTATATATTTTACCGCTGAGTATTATGGATGTAAATCCTCAGAACGTCCTCGCAACGTCCCTTAAACGTCTTAAACCTAATGGTTTGACAAAGCCTGAACCGTTTTGATAAAACGCAATCATCACATTAGCTTCAGGTGTTCCTCACACCCTTCGGCTATTATAATATTATCACACTTTTTTCCGAATGGAAAGGGACAATAGGTGGACAAAAGGTGGTCAAAAGGTGGACAGTCGGTGTTATTGAGGTGCATTTTAATCATATCACGGCTACTCCGGGATGCATATGGAAGTTTCGTGACATGGCGTGACAAAACGTGACATTTCGTGACCAGCCTCCGAGCGAAGCGAAGGCAATCCTCGGCGCAGCCGAATGTCGGCTCCTGCCAGACGCACTACATCCCGAAGGGGATGTATAGAAGTGCGCCCTTATTAAAATAAGGGGTTCAGGGACCCGGCCCGGCGTTACGCACTTTTCCATTTTGGCCTTTCGGCCTCTTGATGTTTTTATCATTATGGCCTTACGGCCGGTTCATCTTTTTTACAAAAGAAAAAGGATCGACTCCTCATCAGGAACGACCCTTTCACTTAACTCGCATTATAAAGATATCACATTTCAGAAGAAGAAAAAATACTATAATCCTACTATTTTCCTACCGATTTTCTACTGAAAGTTTACTATTTTCTTACTCCTCCGTCCAAGTATAATAATAGCATAAGCATCTCCCAAGAGTAAAGGTACAGTTCCTGTCATCTTCGGTAAACTTTTGTTCAAAACCTGTCAAAAGGTGTCAGAACCTGTCAGCGTGTTCTGAAGAAAATGATCCGGCATCTTCAGATCCATATCATTTTGCGACTTCATAGTTTTCATATAAAGTCAGCAGCGTTTGGTAAAAAAGATCCTCTGCAGTTTCAAGATCAGAAGCACCGGGACCGCTGAAGGCGAACATTTTATTCTCAGCATCTTCGGGAAGCGGGATTCCTCGACAAGTTCCTATAATGAAAAGTGCAAGATAAGACACAAGCATAATTTCCGGACAACTGCCAAAGTCCAATTCCCTCCACATGAGGTTCATTGGCGGCTCCAGTATGTTTTTGAATTCCTCGCAGTCTTTGTAATAAATGTATTCATCTATGAGCCCGGCAACATCATATTTATAGTTTTTCGAAAAGGTCTTAATAGTTGGAGTGATTACTTTAGGTGCAAAGATCCGCTGCGTATAATCATCTATAGATTCACCTCCGTACTCCAACAATCTGGGAAAATACTGTGAAAACGAATACCGATATCTTTCTGCACCCAATCGGTATTTTTCATAATCCTTTTCGAACATATCAAGATATGCATACCACCAATAATCCCCGGAAGCTTCTATCTTATCAACTTCGCTTAATTCAAGAATCTTGTTCCTGGTGCTGGCGGTGAGTTCACAAAATTCATTGTACATTTGCCTGTTATGAACTCTGGTAGGATTTGTGATAAAGGCTACCTGGCATAGTGCTATATACTCTTTTTCATCTTTATACTTTCGGCAAAAAGAAATCGCCTCCTGCTCGATCCGCTCTTCCAACAGTTCAATTTCCCTGGATCGATATTCGGGGTGTGTAGATTCCTGGATAGGTTCTGATTCCGTTGTTTCCACTTCGAGAATCTTATTTCTCGTAATCGGCTTTTCGCCTTTTTTGACTCTTGCAAGATACTCTTTTGTTGCTTTTTTCGCAGATCCGCCGATATTATTTTTTGTATTCTTCAGTGCAAATAAAAAGATGCCGGCAAGGAAGGCTGCCAGATCCACCTCATCAGTCAAATCGGCTTTTTTCACACCACTTACCAATTCAACCACCGTATCATCAGCAATTTCCTGCGCTTCCTGAATCATCAGTATGAGCGTATCCCTGACGATATTCTTTTCATTTTCCTTGATCAAAGAAACTACCTGGCTTTGAAAATAAGGAACGATGCTTTTATATGATTCGGCGGACAGATTCCCCAATGCTTCCATTAAATATCCCGAGGGATTTTTTACCCCTCTGGCGATATTTGAAGCAGCTTCGTCACTTATTTCTTCGCACTCCTTATCTATGCTTTTCAAAAAAGCTTCGACGAGTTTTGTCTGCTTTGTCCCTTCAATTTTACATTCCGCTACTGCACTGATAATACAACCTATGCAAAACATACTTCCTCCGTTTCAGGCAACCTCCGGGCAACTCATAGGCAACTCGTAGCCATGCCCTTGGAGCCGTAACTCCGTTATAGTAGTGGTGTCAGCGAAGCACCGACCGATCATCGGTGTCCCGATTTCTCTGACATTATCTAAAATCTGTGATTCCGCTATCGGGAAGTGGCATCACCTTCTATTTCAAAAAGAAGGAGGAATCACAATGATTCAAAATTCTAATGAAGAACACATTCGAAACGGATGTACCGACATGTGGAACGCCTTTATGGTTCACGGTGCCGATTTTGTTCTGGGATCAGATATTCCTGTCTGCCCCTGCACCGCAAAAGACATCCCGCATAAACTGATATCTTATGTAGAAGCCAAGCATCTTCATAAGATAAACCACAAATCAAATCCTGATTATCACATTGATGCCTATGTACATTTTTACATTGATGATCAAAAGTTTGACGGTCCCAGAAGCAGCATATGGCTTTATCCCTATAAGGCCCTAGAAGTTCTCCGCCATTTTTCGGGCGTGATCACTGTGGACTTTTCAACCAATGCTGATTTTCCTGACCCCATCAAGCGGTATAACACGTATCGCATGAGAGCCTATGGTTTTTGGCTCGGATCTCAAGGAATCTCTGTCATTAATAACGTCCGCTGGGGCACTGAAGAAACATGGGATTACTGTTTCGACGGCATCCCTTACAACAGCATCGTTGCAATCGGAACCGTAGCAAGCGGGATAAATAAACTTGAAAATCGTCCCGACTTTGAAACCGGTCTTTTCAAAATGATCGAGGTACTTAAGCCTCATACCATCATCGTATATGGGTCAGCCAATTACGATTGTTTCAAGAAGCTTACCGATATAGGCATCCGGATCATTTCTTTTCCCAGTGATACAAGTTTAGCCTTTGTATCCAAGAAAGGAGGGCCTCATGTCTAAACCAAGCAGCGGACATTTCAGCGGAACGACCGGTAGCAAAAATACTTCAAAAAATCTGTCACGAAATAATGACAGGAGTGTTATAATTACTCCGAAGGGACTCGACTTAAGAGAGCACCCTACGAAGTATAAGCAGATGAGTTCCAAAAAGCTTAAAAAACTCCGTGAAAAAGAAGCCAATCGAACTCTGACTAAAGCAGAGTATAAGCACAAGGAATGGCAACGCAGGTTAAACATACGTCGTAAAGAGGGCATCGATAATTTCTGGGAACATGAGGTGGAACGTATTGCCAATAATCGCCCCACAACACGAAATTGGTCCGCAGAACAACGTGCCGATATCCTAATAGGAAAGCGGCCCCAATATAAAGGGGAATCGATGCAAAGTCATCATACGTACAGCGTAGCAAAATATCCTCATTTAGCGAATTTAGGGCAGTTTATCTACCCGGCAACACGGAATGAACATAAGAATCGGTGGCACGGAAGAAATTTCAAAACAAGTTTGCCCGGGCGTCCGATGAATATCAACATTAAAGAAGATTTTTAATAGGAGGTTCCTATATGGACTATGAATTTACACCCGGATACGTTGGTATCAAAATCAAAACAACCGCTTCCATCGCTAAAAGCATTTC
>JAEEVO010000086.1 GCA_016290905.1 Lachnospiraceae bacterium
CAATGATTTTCGGACTTTCTTGCTAATGCCGGCGACCGGGGTCGAACCGGTACGAGAGGTGAGTCTCACGGGATTTTAAGTCCCGGGCGTCTGCCAATTCCGCCACGCCGGCATCTTCTCAAGATAAAGGATGTTCTTTATCCGGAACATAGTATCCAAAGATACTAAATGGGACCTACAGGGCTCGAACCTGTGACCCTCTGCTTGTAAGGCAGATGCTCTCCCAGCTGAGCTAAGATCCCGGGAAAAATAACAACAATTTTTCATTGCTTAGATTTTTCTTTACGCGGCGTCGAGACATAGTCTCGACTTTCTCGCTAAAAAATCTAAGCTTATCACGACCCAGATCGGACTCGAACCGACGACCTCCGCCGTGACAGGGCGGCGCTCTAACCAACTGAGCCACTAGGCCTTAAAAATACTCAAAATGCCTGCCGATACGAATAACACTATCCTTCTGGCAGGACTTTAGTGGACCTTCGGGGACTCGAACCCAGGACCGACCGGTTATGAGCCGGTTGCTCTGACCGACTGAGCTAAAGGTCCAAATCATTACATATTGTAAGATTTAAAAAGGATGTAACCGGATAACCGGAAACGTCCTCTATGACTCCGACGGGAATCGAACCCGTGTTACCGCCGTGAAAGGGCGATGTCTTAACCGCTTGACCACGGAGCCTCAAGTTAAAGTGTCTTTCAAATCGACAACAAGAGTATTATATACCAATCCAATATCCTTGTCAACAGTTTTTTTTATTTTTAACAAACTTTATTGGATAAAAACACCCTCCCTACCGGTTGTCCGGCAGAGAGGGTAAAATCAAATTATCGTAATGCTTTTCCAAGTGCTGCAATAAATGTTTTCCCATCAATTTCGCCGTAAGCTATTTTAATGAGATGCTCAAGATATATATCGGTTTCTTCTCCCGATAAGACAGTATCTCCGAACAATACATATGCCTTGGCATTTGCACAGAGCTTAGATACTTGTCTGGTAAGTTCATTAACTTCACTGTCATCATAACCTATCTTCCATGAAGGAAGACCGGCGCCTTCGAGATATCCGTATTTACTTATAAGCTTTCCGAGAGCTACTGCATACTCTGCCGCAATATCCGGATTTTTAGATGATGCAGCTACAGCCAGTGTCTCTGACGGTCCGCCTATAAGCTCTCCGAGCTTTGAATTCTTCGAATTGATAACAGGTAACTCTGCTATAGCAATATTCTTTGAGAATTCGGGATCAAAAGCAAACGCGCCGCAATTCCATGATCCGTTCATATAGAATGCATACTCGTTATTCATAAATCCGTTAAGGATCTCGTCATTATTCTTATAGAAACTTGATGAACCGAAATATCCTTTTTCGATCATGTTCCTGAAGATTTCAACAGATTCTGCGATACCTTCATTATTGAACGAAGCCTTTCCTGCGAATATATCGTTGAGTGCGTCCGCGCCTATATTCTTTTCAATTATTGTCTCTAAGTATTCGGAAATACACCATGCTTCTTCGGAACAACCGAACGGTGTGATCCCATTTTCCAGAAGCTTATCACAGCATGCCATTAACTCATTGATCGTCTTGGGAACTTCTGAATATCCTGCCTGCTTCAAAAGATCCATATTGGCATAGAGAACCACAACATTCATGGTAAGCGGTATTCCGTATCTCTTTTTATCATAAGTTGTATTCTCAAGCATTGCTTTGGTAATATCACCGCTTTTAATATATTTGCTCAAAATATCGTCAAGGCAATATACCTTACCGGCATTTACAAAATTGCCGAGGAACGAACATGACCATGTAAAGAAAATATCAGGAAGTTCATCATTTTCCATTGCGGTCCTGATCTTTATTTTATAAGCCTCAGTTTCAAAGGTCTCTACCTTGACCGTTACATTCGGATGTGAAATCTTAAGATCTTCTATTGCCTGTACATATGAATGCGAAGGCTGACCATCATCTCCTCCAAGGCACCAAAGAACAAGCTCCACAGGTTCATCGTTTGCCTCCTTGTTTTCGGTAACCGTTACCTTACAGGTATACTTCTTTGATCCGACCTTGGCTGTTATGGTAGCCTTTCCTTTTTTCAAAGCAGTAACCGTACCGTTATTAACAATGGCAACGCTGTCATCGGAAGATATCCACTCTGCCGGGGTATTCCCTTTAAGCGTAAGTCCTATCGACTCCCCTGCTTTTAGGCTGATTTTCTTGTCGGATAATGAATTTTTCTTGACAGTGATCTTACATTTATAGGTCTTGCCGGATCCTGTATCCTTAGCCTTGATGGTAGCCTTTCCTGTTTTAACCGTGGTGACCGTTCCGTCTGCTACGGTTGCAACCTTCTTTTTTGAAGTAGACCATTTTACTGTACCCTTGGCTCCTTCAAGTTCCAACTGGAATTTTTCACCCAAATATAAGGTTTTCTTCGTTGCATTAAGCTTGGCTTTTGAAGCCGCTTCAACCCCTAACGGTCTTGCAAGACAAACAACTAGCGCACATGCCAAAAGTGCGCAAAACAACATTGACAGTTTTTTCCCCATAATAAAACCCTCCATAATAAAACCGATTAACAGTTACCGAATTACAATAACAATAATATAGCATATCATGCAGGATTTGTAAATTATTATGTTGCAGGGAAGCATATTGAGATGCTAAAAATACCGTTTTCGCATCTTGCCTCTATCGTTCCTCCCATTTTTTCAACCAGCTCTCTGGATATGGCAAGGCCCAGTCCGCTTCCTCCGGATCCCCTTGAAGGATCGCCTTTGTAGAACCGGTCAAAAACCCTTGTGACATCTATAACGGCGTCCTTGTTAAGCAGCTCGTCACTGCATGTGAACCTGACCGTCTCCCCTTCGCGTTCAAGCCGTACTTTCAGGTTTTTACCATGCATCAGAGCATTTTTTATGATATTCTGGATAACCCTTATCAATGCTTCCCTGTTTCCCTTTACAGGTACACATTCATCGGGAATTGCTATCTCAGGCTCCATGCCGTTTTTTGCGATATCGTCATAAAACAGCATCATGGTATCGGCGGTTAGTGCCGCCATATCTATCTCCGTCAGTTCAATGGCGTAATTCCTGTCCTGCATTTTTGCATATGTAAAAAGCTCGTTAAGCATGTCGTTAAGGCTTTTTACCCGGTTCTTGATTATATCAAGATAATAAGCCCGTTTTTCCTCAGAAAGCCCTTTCTCCTCCAAAAACTGGATATATCCGTCAAGGGATGTAAGCGGAGTCCTTATATCGTGGGAAATGTTGGTAATCGTCTCCCGAAGAGCTTCATCCTGTTTTTTATAATCACTTTCGGTCTCCTCGAGCCTTGCTTTCAGTTTGTTTATTTCTTCGGTAAGCTTCTGAAGCTCCTTTGATGATATATCCGCTATAGCTTTCATCTCGGTTTTGTTTTCGTTGATAAATTGAACCTGGCGGCTCAGTTCTTCAACCTGCCGCCTGTATGAAATATGATATAAGATTATTATTAGCAGAGCCACTATAGCAAGCCCCGCAATAATGTAAGCTGTCATCCGCTGTCTCCGTAATTATCTGATATCTTTTCTCCTTACCACACACAATGCAAGTATAGTACATACCGTAATATAAATCAAGCACATTGTAAGAAGTGTCTGCGGATAAAAATTACTGCTCACATAGCCTTCGGATGTATTCTCGATCATCAGGTATTTCCCGATGTTGAAATCCTTAAGTATCCCAAAAACATGTCTCAGAAGTTCAACCGCTCCGTGTGCAAACTGTCCGAAAAGAGTGGTGGATATTCCGAAGATTACAATTATTCCGATTGCCCTGCTGAATGTCAGCTCATGTACCAACGCAAGAATTGTAATTATTGCTATGTCCATAAGGAAGCACAATAGTATAAAGCTTACAAACCTTGGAGCATCCCCATCCGGAACGGGCAGCCATTCAAGCTTGACCCCGGTTATCAGGGATCTGGCAAAGTTCATTATTGTGGAAATTATTGCATATTCTATGGTATAGCTGATAACGATCACTATCCCGACCAGTATCTTGGACACCACCATATATCCCCTGTCCGTTACGCATCCTACAGTGTTTTTTATGAATCCGTTCCTTGTCTCACACGTACAGAAGATAATAAACGTGATTCCCACAAACAGTATTGCCACACCGTCAAACAATGATTCAAATAACATTCCCCAACTGATATATATGTGTTTTTCAGCCCCACTATCCTGTGCCTGTTCGATATTTTTTCCGTTGGCCTCAGCCGGCACAGACTCAGAATTTTCTATGGTTATACCGTCTTTTCTGTCCGTTCCTCCGTTTTCAACCTCTTTGTTTTCTGCAATGAATATCATACTGAATAATATGATAACGGCCATAAAAATCGGATATACATAAAATGCTTTACTTCTAAAGAGCCTGTACATATCTGTCCTAAATACTCTTAACATGTTCCTTCCCTCCTTATCAGCACGTGCCCTGAACGAGCCTCATATAGTAGTTTTCTACGGATTCAAGTTTCTTTACGATCTCAAATGTTGTCACACCCTGTGAAGCAAGTGCAAGAGTTATGTCTCCGGTCCTGTCGAACTGTTCATATATCCTGATCCGGCCCGAATCCGAAACCTTGAAATCACTGAAGCCTATTTTTTCAAGCACGGTAGCGGCTGCAGAAGCATTATCCGTAAGCAGCTCTATCCTTGACTCACACTTTGAAAACAGTTCTTCGGCACTGCTTTCTTCTACAAGCCTCCCGAAATTTATTATCCCGTATTTTGTAGCTATTTTCGATAATTCATCAAGTATATGGCTGGATATGATAAACGTGGTCCCGTTTTCTTTGTTGATAGCCCTTATCATGTCTCTTATCTCGACGATTCCCTGCGGATCAAGTCCGTTGATCGGTTCATCAAGCACAACTATATCGGGTCTGCCTGCAAGAGCTATACCTATGCCGAGGCGCTGCTTCATACCGAGGGAATAATGCTTTGCTTTCTTTGTCCCGGCATTTTCGAGTCCTACAAGCTCCAGCAGTCTTTTCGGTTCTTCATCCCCTCTTATGCCCAGGAGCTTACATTTTATCTTAAGATTGGTCAATGCATCATATTCCGTGTATAAACCGGGCGATTCTATCAATAATCCCATACGCTGCATGATATTTCCGACTTCGCCGTCTTTTTTTCCGAATACGGAATACGAGCCGCCGCTTTTCTTTATGAGCCCGCATATTATCTTCATAAGTGTAGTTTTTCCCGCTCCGTTGCGTCCTACAAGACCGTATATATCGCCCTGTCCTATATGTATCGAGACTGAATCAAGGGCCTTTTTCTTTCCGTATTTTTTGCTTAAAGCATCAGTTTCTATAATATAATTCATGATTTTCCTTTCTGTGCTAAATCAATATATCCGAATCGTCTTACACATCTTTTCTCTTGGAAATGAATACCGCAGCTAATGAAAATACTGTAATGTATACACAAAGCATGATTATTGTCCCACCGATTGAGTTGGGATAAAACTCATTCATCTCCGCTGCGTTGCCATACATTGCATCCGGAAGAGTCTTCATTTTCATCAGCCCTTTTACAATCATGTATTCCCCTGTTTTTTCAAACTTGGTCACAAGATATACCGCCTGTTCTATCAGTCCTTCAGCTAACATGGGCAATAACTGGATTGACAGTATATATCCCAATACAGGACTTCTGAAAAGTTCAAAGAACATCAGAAGCATTGCGGCAACAGCTATTCCGCCAAGTATCCATGCGAGAAACGCAAACGAACTCATCCGTAAGGTTGAATATGCGACTTCTTTTGACTCTTCAAGCGATTTAAGAGCCTCCGGAGACATCTGTGCGATACGATCCGTATCGGTCAGTCCGATGGGAATGAAAGAAAACTTTCCTCCGTTTATCAAAGCATAACAAAGTTTGAACAGCGTATTGAATATCAGCATAAAGAAAGAATACATCGCAACCACTGCCGAGCCCGTGATAAGCTTTGACAGTGTAAGTATATGTCTTCCCTTTACATTACCAGCTATATTTTTGATATATCCGTTTTTTCTCTCCTTGCCCCACAGATATGTGAGAAAAATACCCGCACATACGATCACTATTACCATAAAATCCAGAGTTTCACTCAATATCTGAATAAAATTCTGATTGGGAATTCTGGTCGCGGAATGCTCATTACTTGCCAGAACGCTTATTATCAGCGTAGCGAGCAAGCCCAGAGGCATAGCATAGAAAAAAATACTGTGAAATATTTTATGAAATTCAGCTTTTATGATGTTTTTCATTTACTTTCTGTCCTCCGATCTCCTGCATTTACGATTCCTGAGTTTTCATTACTTAACATCGCAGCCTGATTGTTAGCTTCGTTTTCACCTACCAGCTTCATGTAGTAATCTTCAAGTTCCTCATACCGTCTTACTATTTCTATAGTGGCGATACCTTCCTTTGCAAGTGCGTTAGTTATATCACCTGTACGTTCCACCTGCTCATAAATGTTTATCATTCCGTTTTCCATTACCTTATAGTCTCTGAACCCTATCGCTTCAAGTATCGTTACGGCCTTCGGCGTATCCTCTGCGACCAGCTCTATCCTTGACTTGCATTTTTCTATAAGTTCCTGCTCCGTACTCTCTTCAAGCAGCTTTCCTTCATTTATAAAACCGTATTTTGTTGCTATCTTGGAAAGCTCGCCAAGTATATGGCTTGATATAAGAAATGTGGTTCCGTTCCGCCGTTTTTCCTTAATAAGTTCTCTTACGGAATTGATTCCCTGCGGATCAAATCCGTTTATGGGCTCGTCAAGTATGACGAAGCCCGGATTTCCGACAAATGCGAGAGCAAGTCCCAGACGCTGTCTCATACCAAATGAATATTTTTTCACATGCGTGCGTGCCGCGTCCTTTAGTCCTACCATTTCCAACAGATGCATGGCCTCATTCTTATCTTTTATCCCTAAGGAAATCTCTTTTATCACCAGGTTCTCGTAACCCGTCTCATTTTCCAACACTCCCGGATCCTCTATTAAAAGTCCTCTGTTTGTTATAACGTCACCGATTTCTCCGGCCTTACGTCCCATGAAGGTATATGTGCCTGAGGTTGCATTTGAAAGCCCGCCGACAATCTTCATGAGTGTGGTCTTGCCTGCGCCGTTTTTTCCTATAAGTCCGTATACATCTCCTTCACCGACATGTATCGAAACATTATCAAGTGCTTTTTTCTTTCCGTATACCTTACACAGATTCTCGGTTTCCAAGATATAGTTCATTGTTTTCTCCTCTCCTGCTGTATCCGCTTAAACACATAATAAAAGCGTTATCTTTCAAAATCCGTTGACATTCTAACAGATGATTTTTAAGATAACGCTAAAAAAGTTTAAAGAAAGTATAAAGATTTATTTTGTTTTCAGTTTAAAACCTATCCCCCATACAGTTTCAATGTATTCCGTTTCCGTATAAACCTTGATCTTTTTTCTTATATTACTGATATGAACGTTTATAGTCTTGTCTTCTCCCAGAAATGAATCATCCCATGCAAAATCATATATTGCCTGCTTTGAAAAGGCACGGTTCGGATTTTTCATCAGCAGTTCAAGTATCCTGAATTCATGCTTTGTCAGGTCTATCGGGTTTTTGTTTACCGTTACCTGAAAACTGTCCGTATTAAGCTCAAGCTCCTTATACGCTATTGTCGTCTGCTTATCCTTTGAGCTTTCACTTTTACTCTCCGTTCTGTTATTTTCTGCAGAACCCGATACCGTCTCAGCACCGATACTTTCCCTATATCTTCTAAGCCTTACTTCTACACGTACTTCAAGCTCTTTTATGTCAAAAGGCTTTGTAAGATAATCGTCAGCACCGTTTTTCAAAAGCTCTACCTTGGAATCTATGCCGTCCTTTGCCGAAACTATTATGACAGGGATATTTTTTATGGCTTTTATCTCCTTTATGACATCCTCTCCGCGCTTTCCCGGTAGCATAAGATCAAGTATGACCAGATCAACCTTCTCTGTTTTTACAAGCAGGATCCCTTCCGTGCCGGAAAATGCCTGCAGACACTCATATCCTGCTCTTTCCATTGCCTCATGGATCATGTCATTTATTATATTGTCATCCTCTACTACGAGTACTCTGGAAGCCATTTTCAAATGCCCCTTTTACTTTTTCACATATTTTCTGGTCCGTTATGCCAAACTGTCGTATTTTGATGCAAGTTCCTTAAGATGCTCTACGGAATGTTTCAGACGAAGCTTGCCGACATCTGTATTTTTCAATGATGAAGTACCTACTATATACATAAATCTTATATATGACAGCACTTTGATCCTGTCCAGTATATTTTCCTTTTCAGCATCAGTTTTATCATCAAAATAATACTTAAAAACAAGATTCCAAATCTTCTCTGCATAAGCCTGTTCAATACCGAGGAAAGCTTTATTGTTTTCAGGTTCATCCTCTGCAAAAACAATATATGTAACATAAAATGCCTGAAGATCGAACAGAAAACTACCCGCACACAGGGTATCCATGTCGATGAACATCGGTTCTCCGTCAACCCTCATAATATTCTTCATCTGTGGATCGCCATGAACAACATTCCTGCATTCCTTAACACTGTCAACCAGACTGCACAACTTCTTAAAAAGGTCTTCATCAAAGTATTCCTTTACAGAATCGATATATACCTTAAATTTGTCTTTTGCCGAAGGGAGCATCTTGTCCTCGATAGTTATACCATGTATCAGTTTAAGGAAATTAACATACTCTTTTACAATGTCCTCAACCTTATCCGGATTCTCTATAACAAGGTCGTTAAAGCTTTTTGCGTTAAGCAGTTCAAAAACGGAACCATAATACTTTCCAACCTTTACGATATCATAAGAAATAGCTGTAGGAACACCGTTTATCAAAGCCAGCTTAGCCATCTTCTTTTCATTTTCGATCATTTCTATGCTGTCTCTGTCCTCGGTCTTATATACCTTTATTATCGTTTCCGGATCCAGCCTGTAAACTGTTCCGCAAAATCCTTTTCCTATGATTTCACAGCCTTCAACGGATACTTCACGCTTTTTCTTTTTTACATCAAGCATCTGATTAAATCCGGTTACATCAAAGATATCATATACTTCCGAAGAGACATTCGTAATTGTCAATTCTTTACCGGACTTCTTCTTTATGGAAAGAAGTATCCTAAGTCCGGCACTCGATATATATGAAAGTTTTTCTGCGTCAAGTTCAACCTTAGTGCAGTCGGATGCATTTATCTTTTCATTTATCTCGTTTAATACTGATTCCGAATTGTTGGCATCGATTCTTTCCGTTAGTTTTATTACCAGATTATCACCCATGTCTACCTCCCCCAAAAAGCAATACACTTACTTAAATATACTAACTTAACGAACGAAAAAAGTCAACTTTTTCCCAATAAAAAAATCCCTCGCCGCAAAAGTCCATTGAGCTATCGAGGAATACTTTCTCCAAATAAAAAACTCCCCGAGTTGGGCTCGAACCAACAACCCTTCGGTTAACAGCCGAGGCGGCTCGCTCTTTACAAACCAACAGTGACCTAGGGAACTCGCCGCAATGCTCTGCCATTGAGCTATCGAGGAATACTTTCTCCAAATAAAAAACT
>JAEEVO010000087.1 GCA_016290905.1 Lachnospiraceae bacterium
TTACATTAATAAGGTGACGGAAAACAAGCAGATTCTCTATCGCCAGACCTCTTATGGTTGTACGGAGCTGATGAATACACGTAAAGATGAGTGGATTGGTCGCCTGAGTGCAGACGCTAACCGCATTGCGTGGGGATTTATTAACAAAGAAAATTACAATTTCTGGTACATAAGGAATAAGGATACTGGAAAACAGAACATTATTACAGTTCCAATGCGAACGGATAAACCTTGGTTGCCGATGCTGAAGATTCATTCAGTAAACCTGAATAGAAATATGATGTATACAACACTGACCGAGGGTGAAGCAAGGCGGTTCGGCAAGGAATGTGAATCAATAGCAATTAGGCGCCTTGCTGATCCAATTGAGGGCCAGATATTGACAAAAAAATCAGACGGCTCTTCAATGGAAATAGTTTGGACTATAGAAAACTCTAGTTATTATTTTGATGGAATCGTATTTTATCATATACCGCATTATTCGAAAATTGTTCGCAGTGATTGGAAAGGCACCAAGTATTGTCTGGGCGGTACTGGACACGGTGAGTGCGATAAAATCATTGTTACAGATAAGTGGCTTTACATTAATTATGACGCTTATGATATGGTCCGATTGCCAAAGAGATTTAATGAGTTCATTGGCGAAGCGTCGGATAATCCTGAGGCATTTTTCATCTTCGGGAAAGGTAAAGATTTCAGAATGTGACACCACGACGGCAAATATATATTTGGAAAAGTATGAAAATTGACAATAAAAAAAGGAGATTTATTATGGGAACATGGTTTGATATGGAAGGTTTTAAGAATTTTTATTTTGCAAAATCAAAATACAGCAAGAAGAAAAAGATAGTTGATGATTTTGAAGCCGTTTGGAATGAGAATTTCCACTCGTCACTGTATAAGATTGCAAGAAGCGGGGTCATTTCTAGATGGAATAATAATCAACAGTTCATTAACGACAAATTGTTGGGAAAAGGTCATACAATAGCCGGTGTCAATGGTATGTTAAAGCTGTTTGTAGAGTGGGTTAACAAGTAAAACAAAATGTCAAGTGTAATTAGCAAGGTGGTTCTGTTATTCTGGCGTTGACAGAATAGTTGACGGAGATACGGTATTCCATATTCATGGAAATGAAAAGGAGAAAAAATGTCATTGTGTAAAAAATGTGGAGCTGAGTTACTGGAAGGTGCCTGCTTTTGTATGAAATGTGGTTCGAAAGTAGAAAATGAAGTTATATGTTCTAAATGCGGAATTAAACTTCCTCAAGGAGCGTTGTACTGTTATAAATGTGGGACATCTGTAGGTTCAGAACAGCCCAAAGTGGATGCTATAGAAGCAGTCCGGACTCCTTTATACAATGCTTCCAAAATGAATACTTATCCCGTTGCACATGTTAGCAACATTGGGAATATGGTATATGTAGAAGGAAAAGGATTATATTTTTTGGATAATTTCAGCGGGGATTTTACTCGCTTAATGTTTTTACCTTGTGGTCAAAAAAAGCCGAAGGTTATAGTGAGAAAACAAGATGGAGTAGGGATATATGGACTTGGTTATTATCATGGTGAGATATTTTTCTGGAGAGATTATTTTGGTAAGAGGGGTGACTGTTTAGATGCCATATCTATAGAGACTGATGAAACCAGAGAAGTATTACGATCGGAATCAGAAAAGCATTTTGATGGTTATATTAAATCTCAGCCTTCTGTTTACACAAATGGAAGGTATTATTATGAAACCCAAATTGACAAATCTACCAACCATACTATATTACGTTGTTATGATATAGAAAAGGGTGTTTTTGTTGACGAATCTTTACCTGATTTGAGAAGTAAAAAAATGCCTGAGGATTGGTTTGCTCCAGGTGGGTATGTAAACCGAGAAAAGCAGGATGAGTGGAGTTATGGAGAGAAAAGTTATGGAACAGATTTATTTTTTGCTGTAAGAGGTGATTATGGGTTTGCGTCGCTTTGCGGTGGAGCAGCCTGTACAATCAGATTTTTGCTTTGTAATCCTACAGATTTTATATTTTTTCCTATAGATACCTGTATTTGTGCTAGTAATAATGTTGGATTGCTATTCCAGTATGAAAATATTATTATTAGTGGTGGTTATGGATTACGTAATGGTATGGGAATGTATAGAATTGAAGTTGATAAAAATTCAATTAAACGTTTGATGAGTAACGACGAGTATAATAAATTCGGGAGAGAATATGAAGGCAGCGCTTGGATGCAGGGATCCAAGGTGTTCTTCGGAAATCATTTATATGATATAAAAGATGACAAATTTTATAAATCTCCATTAAATTATAATATTAAAGACAAAATACAGTATGTAGAAGATGAGAATGGCGGTGCTTATTTGTTGAGTTCATACGGTGATTTGTACTATATGCCTATAGATTGGTATATGGCTAAGTCGCCAATATATGATGATTTTAAAGTTGTTAGTCAATCTTGATAGTTTATATTATGTTAGAATAAACAAAGTAGTTCAGAGTATTGATGATGACGTCAGCCGTTATGAGATATAATATATATATCTAAGATTACCACATTAATACGATTTCTTTTTCTGATAAAGTTGCAGTAAGCCCTTTGAGGCGGTTCTGTAATCGAAGATTCGATTCGCAGAATCGCCTTTTTTGGTAAAAATTTCTTGCGCTATCGTGGGAAATATGTTATAAAAGAATAGTTATGTGTCTTAAAAAGTACTTAAGAAGGATAAAATAACAGTTTTACGAGGTAGGAAAGATGTTACTTGCAGTAGATGTAGGAAATACGAACACCAATTTTGCGGTTATAGATAACGGTGAGTTTAAGGCTTTTTTTGCCATTACCACCAAGCTACCCAGAACTTCGGATGAATTCAGTGCAGCCATAAAGGAACAGCTTTGGATAAAACAGCTGTCGGTTGACTGTATAGATGGCTGTATAGTGGCCAGCGTAGTTCCGGCCATCATGCATTCGCTGGTGAACGGTATCATCAAGGTTACGGGGATCCGTCCGATGGAAGTTGGGGCGGGAACAAAGACCGGCATTAAGATAAGGCTGGCAAATACCAAAGAGGCCGGTGCTGACAGAATAGTCGATCTGGCGGCAGCTTACTCTATATACGGCGGAAACACCATGGTCATAGATTTCGGAACGGCAACGACATATGATCTGGTTGAAGCGGACGGCTCCTTCAGATATGGTATTACAGCACCCGGTATACGTATCAGTGCGAATGCTCTTTGGAACGATACGGCTAAGTTACCGGAAATAGAACTGAAGCTTCCGGATACCATACTGGCAAGTGATACGGTATCAAGTATGCAGGCCGGACTTCTGTACGGATGCATAGGCCAGACGGAATATATCATAAAAAGAGTAAAGCAGGAGGCCGGGCTTGAGAACATGAAGGTTGTTGCTACCGGCGGTCTTGGGGGTATCATCTCAGGCGCTACGGAGGTGATAGATGAGTATGACAGGCGTCTTACCATGAAGGGGCTTGAGATTATATATAATAAGAACTGCAGATGAAAAAAGGGAGGACGAGATGAAGAAATTCAGCATTATCATGATTCTGTGCCTGGTATTTGCATTTATGCTTGCAGGCTGCGGCAAGAGTGAGGATAAAAAGGAAGAGGATAAAGAAAAGACCACACAGTCACCTTCGAAGGAGGATTCGGGCGAGAAGACGGAACCGACAAAGGGTGAGGAAAAGGATGTAACGGAAACTCCAGCTCCCACAGCTTCGCCCGAGCCTGAGGTTACAGATGCTCCCGATGTCACAGAAGAGCCTACAGCAACAGAGGAACCTACAGTTACCGAGGAGCCTGCTGCCACACCGGAACCGTCCGTTACCGAGACGCCTGTTTTAAGCCCGATTGACCTTGCAGCAGAGGAAGAGGCTAAACAGTATGATATTCCCGGAGTTCTGGGCATCGGTCTTTCAAGGATCAAAAATAAGATCGAAAACAATGAGAGCATTACGATTGTAGATGTTGAATATGACCGCATTTTCCTTCCGGAGGATGTAGCGGCTGCTTATCCCGCATTTGCGGCAACTGCCGAGCTGATCAATAAGGAAAATGCTGAACTGTCAAATAAGGCATTTGAGGAATTCAGGACTTATGCAGAGGATCCTGATTCGTCATCAGTATATTTCAATTACTTTAAAGGGGATATCTTAAGAGCTGATGAATATGTGGTAAGTGTTTGGTATAACAATTCCAACTACTCGGGAGGATTACGTCCTTTTACCGCATATGCGGGCGCTTCGTTCGATCCCGTGACAGGGCAGAAGCTTAAGATATCGGATATTTGCAATGATATTGATTCACTCGGAACTATACTTGCATACAAGCTTGCCGAGAAATACGATAACTGGGAAGACGAGGAAGAAATCGGTAAACTGGTCGAAGATCTAAACGCAAAGTGTAAGGAAGGAACCATCTCCTTTACCGTGGGAAATGAAGTTGTTACATTCTATTTTGTTCCTTATGAGATAACTTCCGGCGAGCTTGATAATATGTCTGTTTCGATACCTCTTAATGAGCAGTTTGTAGCAGAAACGGCTTCGGGTCAGCAGATGATAGGATTGTTCGGAAAGAAATACCGTACCGTACCCGATAGCTTCCTGATGACATATTCTTTGGGAGAGGAAGCCTCACTGGTCGGACTTAATTCGGGCAACTCCGCCATCGATACCATAAGCGTAAACTTTATGGAGATAGGGGAATACTCATGGAAGGGTCTCAGGTTTATGGTTAACGGAGATCCGATCTTCGAAGATCCCGATATAATATATAATGAAGATGAAACATATTTATATCTCGCAAAGTCGGGTGAAAAAACATTCCTGATAGTAAACCAGCTTTATGACGGCGAGGATCCGTATACTACCGTTTATTCGATCGTGAACGGTGAGGTGAATAAGACGACGGAGACAAGTCTCGGCTTTGAGTATTATCGTGATAATTTCGATGACGGTACCGATTCAATAAAGCTTGTATACAGGATCATGAAGGATCCTTTGCAAATGAAGATGGAATCAAGGCATGATGTTATTGGAACGACCTTTGAGACGGCTATGTACAGGATTGCGGAAAGCGGTGAGTTTGAGAAGATAAGCAGGTATTATGATTTTGAAGGTGATATAACGCTTACGCTTAAGACGGAATTCATGGCAGGCATGATCGATCCCGAGCTTGCATTTGCGCCCGATTCGGAATCTATGGGTGAATTCGATATCAACGTTGAGCTGGGCGTCGGTGATGCCATCCATCTTAAGAAGACGGACGGTGAAAGACAGCTGTTCTTCGTTACCGATAATAACGAGTGGGGAACCTTTAACCTTGATCAGGAAGGTTTAAGCTATAACGGAGTTCCCTTAAATGAAGTCTTTGACGGTATAGCATATTATGATTGATGATACAAAAGAGAGTCAAAGCCTTAAAAGTGCAAAAATTGTGAAGATTTACCAACACATAAAAACAAATGTCCGCTGAATGCGGACATTTTTTTTCTTTATAAAAAAAGATGTTGCAAAAGAAAATTTAATCTGTATAATGGTATCTGGTGAAAATTGGAAATTATTTAAATCATGGAGGTAAACGATGAGTAACTTTAGCAAATTGTCCGCACGCGACAGGATCAACACGCTGCTGGACGACAACAGTTTTGTAGAGATCGGCGCTCTTGTAACAAAAAGAAATACCGATTTTAATCTACAGACAAAAGCTGCGCCTTCTGATGGTGTTATCACCGGATATGGCGTTATAAACGGAGCTCCTGTTTATGTTTATGCTCAGGACGCTTCGGTCCTTGCCGGAACTATCGGCGAGATGCATGCAAAGAAGATCGCAAATGTTTACGACCTTGCCATGAAGTGTGGGACTCCTGTCATAGGACTCATTGATTGCGCAGGATTAAGGCTTGAGGAAGCTACCGACGCGCTTGAGGGTCTCGGAGAGATCATGAACAGACAGGCTCTTGCTTCTGGTTTTGTTCCTCAGATCGCAGCTGTTTTCGGAAAGTGCGGAGGCGGACTGAGTGTTTCTGCAAATATGAATGATTTTGTATTTGCAACAGAAGAAGGAAAGCTTTTTGTAAACCTTCCCAACACTATTAAGGGAAATAACGAGAGCAAATGTGATTCTTCCTCGGCAGCATTCAAGGCTGAGTGCGGTGAGATCGATTATGTCGGAAAAGATGACGTTGACGTGCTCAATGCCATAAGAGAACTGGTTTCTCTTATCCCTTCGTGCAACGAGGATGAGGCAGTTGCCGCTGAGTCTACCGATGATCTTAATCGTGAGACTCCCGAGCTTGGCGATGTTATCGCAGATGCAGCAAAGGCTGCTGCAGTTATTGCAGATGACAATGCTTTCTTTGAGGTTAAGAAGGAATTTGCAAAGAACATGGTAACAGGCTTCATTAAGCTTGACGGCGCTACCATAGGTGTTGTTGCAAACAGAACCGCTCTTATCGGTGAGGACGGAAAGACAGCTGAAAAGTTCGATCCCGTCTTAACTGTTAATGGTATGAGAAAGGCATTTACATTCGTTAACTTCTGTGATTCGTTTAATATACCTGTACTTACACTTACAAATGCAGAAGGCTTCTGCAACTGCTGTCTCGACGGAGAGAAGAGAATGGCTACAGCCGCAGCAAAGCTTACGTCTGCTTTTGCAAATGCAACGGTTCCGAAGGTTAACCTTATAACAGGCAAGGCTATCGGATCGGCATATACGATCATGAACTCAAAGGCTCTCGGCGCAGATATGGTATTTGCACTTGAGGGTGCCGAAGTTGGACCTATGAAGGCAGAGCTTGCAGCACAGATCGTTGCTGCTGACGGCGACAAGAACGCAAAGGCTTCCGCAGAAGAGACCATCAAGGCTCAGATATCTGCTGAGGCAGCTGCAAAGCGCGGCTATGTTGACGCCATCATTACTGCCGATTCTGCAAGAAAGAACATAGTATATGCTTTTGAGATGCTTTATCTTAAAGACGAAGGACGTCCCGACAGGAAGCATGGTACTATCTAATAATATTTCACTATTTGTTTAGTGAGGAAAGGCAGCTAAAAGCAAAGGTATTAATATGTTATTCAGTAATTTGGTTTTTCTTGCCGAGGATATCACCATGGGCGAGGCCGGGCTTAATACTGCCATGGGTCTCGGAATAGTGTTCTGCGCACTTGCATTCATTTCGCTTGTCATTACTCTTGAAGGAAAGATCTTCAAGGCAGTCGGCAAAAAGAAGGCAGCGCCCAAGACACCGGCAGTGACTGAAACACCTGCAGCTCCTGCTGTAACTGTGGATGAGACGGTTGAAGAAGATAATGACGAAGAGATCGCAGCAGTTATAACCGCAGCTATCTATGCATACGAGGCTGAAAACGGCGGAGAGGTTCCCGCAGACGGTCTTGTTGTAAGAAGCATCAGAAGGCTGGGATACGCAAGGTGATCTTTGAGGATCAAAAGTAATTCTTATAAATTATATAATAAAGACTGTTTATTATTACAATATTATGGAGGTTTTTAAATGAAAAATTATACCATTACCGTAAACGGTACCGTTTATGAAGTTTCAGTAGAAGAGGGTGGCTCAGGTGCAGCACCCGTTGCAAGCGCACCCAAGGCAGCAGCCCCCAAGGCAGCACCCAAGGCAGCTCCTAAGGCAGCAACAGGTGCAGCAGGCAGCGTAAAGATCGAGGCTCCCATGCCCGGTAAGATCCTTGGCATCAAGGCTAACGTTGGTGATGCAGTAAAGAAGGGGCAGGTTATCATGATCCTTGAAGCTATGAAGATGGAGAATGAAATCGTTGCAGCACAGGACGGAACAGTTGCAAGCATCAATGTAGCAGTTAACGCAGCTGTAGAAGCAGGAGATGTTCTTGCTACACTTAACTGATCTAACGGTGTTACATATTGTCATCCTGAAGAATGTAATGACGAAGGATCTTAAAGATTCTTTACTTCATTCAGAATGACAGGAAAAATAAAGAAACGGAGATTTTTATGGATTACGTAATTGATACATTGAGCAACCTTGCCGAGCAGACCGGCTTTGCCAAGCTCGGATGGGGCAATGTCCTCATGATCCTGGTTGCGTTCATATTCTTGTATCTGGCCATAGGAAAAGGCTTTGAGCCGCTCCTTCTCGTTCCGATTTCATTCGGTATGCTTCTTGTTAATATGTATCCTGAAATCATGTACGAAAAAGGACAGATCTTGGCCGACGGTACTGTAGTAGAGAGTACCGGATTGCTCAGATACTTCTTTACTCTTGATGAGTGGGGCATAATGCCTTCGCTGATATTCATGGGTGTAGGTGCGGGTACCGACTTCGGTCCGCTTATTGCGAACCCCATCAGCTTCCTTTTGGGAGCAGCTGCACAGCTCGGTATTTTCGTTGCTTACCTTCTTGCTATCGTTTTCGGTTTCAACGGAAAAGCAGCTGCAGCCATCTCAATCATCGGTGGTGCTGACGGTCCTACATCAATTTTCCTTGCAGGAAAGCTCGGACAGAGCAACCTTATGGGACCTATCGCTGTGGCAGCTTACTCGTATATGTCACTGGTTCCCATTATCCAGCCCCCTATCATGAAGCTCTTTACAACTGAAAAAGAGCGTAAGATAAAGATGACTCAGCTTCGTCCCGTTACAAGGCTGGAGAAGATTCTTTTCCCTGTAATAATCACTGTAGTAGTTGTACTTATACTTCCGAGCACCGCTCCTCTTATCGGTATGCTGATGCTTGGTAACCTGTTCAGAGAGTGCGGTGTTGTTAAGCAGCTTACAGAGACCGCTTCCAACGCACTTATGTACATCGTAGTTATCCTTCTCGGAACTTCCGTAGGTGCTTCAACAAGCGCAGAAGCATTCCTTAAGGCAGACACATTAAAGATCGTTGCACTCGGACTTCTTGCTTTCGCATTCGGTACCATGGGCGGCGTTCTCTTAGGAAAACTCATGTGCGTACTTACTCACGGAAAGATCAACCCTCTTATCGGTTCGGCAGGTGTTTCGGCCGTTCCTATGGCAGCACGTGTTTCGCAGAAGGTCGGTTCGGAGTATGATCCTACGAACTTCCTGCTCATGCACGCTATGGGTCCCAACGTAGCCGGTGTTATCGGTACTGCAGTTGCAGCCGGTGTATTCATGGCTATTTACGGAGTTAAGTAATTAAAATAGAAAGGAAAATAAAACAATGGCTGAAAAAAGACCGGTAAAAATTACTGAGACCATCCTTCGTGATGCTCATCAGTCTCTTATAGCTACGAGAATGCCTACCGAGCTTATGCTTCCCATCGCTCCTAAGATGGATGAGGTAGGATATCATTCAGTAGAGTGCTGGGGCGGTGCTACATTTGATGCCTGCCTTAGATTCTTAAAGGAAGATCCTTGGGAAAGACTTAGAAAGCTTAAGGCTTGCTTCAAAAAGACAAAGCTTCAGATGCTTTTCCGTGGACAGAATATCTTAGGTTATAACCATTATGCAGATGACGTAGTTGAGTATTTCGCTCAGAAGTCAGTTGCAAACGGTATCGATATCGTAAGAATTTTCGACTGCTTAAATGACCTTCGTAACCTTG
>JAEEVO010000014.1 GCA_016290905.1 Lachnospiraceae bacterium
TAGGCAATGTTGTATATTCGATAGAACACAGGGCTGTGGATAAAGGGCTTAAGTTTGAAACGCACATAGATACGTCTCTTCCTTCCGTGCTTTTCGGCGATGATATGCGTGTTTCACAGGTCGTAACCAATCTTCTGACCAACGCCGTGAAATATACAAATGAAGGAAGAGTCGATCTTTACGTATCGGGTATCAGAAGGACGGAGGATAAGGTATCCATAAACATCAGAGTAAAGGATACGGGTATAGGAATAAAGGAAGAAGATCTCGGCAAGCTCTTCGAATCCTTTACACGACTTGAGGAGACCAGGAACAGGAATATAGAAGGTACAGGACTCGGTATGGCTATCGTCACAAAACTTCTTGAGATGATGGGCTCGAGGCTTGATGTTAAGAGCGAATACGGAAAAGGCTCCGAATTCTCGTTTGTTGTAGATCAGGTCATTGTAGATCCTTCTCCCATGGGTGATTTCAGGCAGAAGGCAAGAGATGCGATGGAAAAACAGAACGAGGAAATCTATATCGTTGCTGAGAACGCGAAGATACTTGCGGTCGATGATAATGAAATGAACTTAAAGGTTATCAGGAATCTGCTTAAACTGAGCGGCATTAATCCGGATCTTGCGACGTCGGGAGAGGAAGCATTAAAGAAGCTTTCGGAGAATCATTATCATATCGTACTGCTCGATCATATGATGCCGCATATGGACGGTATTGAAACCCTTCAAAAGGCAAGGAGTATGGATCTTATACCGAAGGGTACTACCGTAATCGCGCTTACGGCAAATGCCGTGGTCGGTGCCAGGGATACATATCTTGACGCGGGCTTTGACGATTATCTTTCAAAACCGGTTGAGATAAAAACACTGGAACAGACGCTCGCAAAGTATCTTCCTAAGGATATAGTAGAGTATAAGAAAAAGGATGAGGCTGAAGGCGAGGATGGCAAGAAGGATTCGAACGGAAGGATTTCTGCAGGGAAAAAGGATAAGAAAGCTGATGAGGATGTTGTTCTGGAGTTCCTTCCCGGTGATTTTTCGGATGAGGAACAGGATGATAATGAGGCTTCGGATACTTTAAGAGTCCTGAACAATCTTGAAAAGCACGGCATTAATATTTCTGAAGGAGTTAATTACTGCGGAGGAGATACCGCCTTTTATATAGAGATAGTTACCGAGTATGCGGAAAATGTCGAAAATAGGCTGTCGGAACTTGAAGAAGCAATGAAGAAACAGGACTGGAATCTCTATGCGGTCAAAGTACATGCATTAAAGAGCATGGCAAAGACTATCGGCGACGCAAAGGTATTCGAGAAGGCAAAGGCTCTTGAAGCAGCCTCAAAAGAGAATGACGCCGGTTATGTAAGAAAAAATCATGTTGAGCTTGCTATGGAATATAAGCAGACTTCGGCATATATTATGGGAGAATTCCTATAGGAGTTAGTTTGCTAAGGGTATTTTCCGGGAGGTATATAAATGGATAACAAAAAGAGGATCATATTTTTAGCTGCAGCGATCGTTATGCTTGCTGCAGGCATACTTGTGGGTATACTGGTGTCAACGGGTGGAGGAGATGCAAAAAAGGCAGGAGACGATAAGACCGTTGTAGATGATAATACCGGAAAGAATGATAAAAATACTGATACGGACAATAAAAATAATACAACCGAGGATAAAGTGAGCCTTAAGAATGAGAAGACCGAAAATAATGAAATAAAAGAAAACGGTGATAAGAACTCAGAAGACGAGAAGGCTACACGGGAAGATAACATAGGCAGCGATACAGACGACAAAACGGATAATAATACTGACAATAAGACAGATGATAAGACAAATGATAAGACAAATGATAAGAAAAACGATTTAACAGATGATAATCCGTTGAAAGATACATCAGAGAAAAATCCCGAAAAAGATGATGCCGGAGAAAAAACGGAAAAAGATGAAAATGTAAAGACTTCTGACGATAAAGATGATAAAGGAAAGAAGGAAAATAAAGTAAATCCGGAAAACAATGACGGAAAAGACGATAAAGAAAATAAAAATGGAAAAGAAAATAATACAGTAGATAATAAGGATAATAACGTTGATGACGGTACAAAGGATAGTAAGACCGAAAAAGATGACAATGCCGGCAGCAGGACGGATGATAATGTTAAGGATACAGATGATAATACAGAAGATGACAAGCCCGAAATAAATCCGGAAAAAGATGGTGATAAAGACAAGAACGATAAGGATACCGGAGAGGTTAAGAAGCCCGATAACGTTGTCATAACAAAGCCTGAGGCTGTTTTAAATACAGGTAAGCTTACCGAAAAGGGAAGCGGATATACCGGGATAAAGGGAACCGGTGATTACAATTACGGAGAGGCATTGCAGAAATCGCTTCTGTTCTATGAGCTTCAGCGTTCGGGAGACCTTCCTGAAAACGTAAGATGTAACTGGAGAGGAGATTCCTGTGTCAACGACGGAAGCGATGTGGGACTGGATCTTTCCGGCGGCTGGTATGACGCAGGCGATAATGTCAAGTTTAACCTTCCTATGTCTTATACCGCAGCCATGCTGGGATGGTCGATCATTGACAATGCGGAAGCTTACAGGGAAAGCGGACAGCTTACATATGCCCTGGAAAACATTAAGTGGGCAAACGATTATTTCATAAAGTGCCATCCTTCCGATAATGAATATTATTATCAGGTTGGTAACGGAAATCAGGATCATTCATACTGGGGCGCGGCCGAAACCGTTGAATACAGGATGAGCAGGCCTTCATACAAGGTAACTTCATCAAATCCCGGTTCTGCGGTTTGCGGAGAGACCGCAGCTTCACTTGCCATTTGTTCGATAGTATACAAGAACATTGACAAAGCTTACAGTGAAAAATGCCTGAAGCATGCAAAATCACTTTATAAGTTTGCAAGGGATACGAAGAGTGACGCCGGATATACGGCTGCAAACGGTTTCTATACCTCATGGAGCGGTTTCTATGATGAGCTTGCATGGTCGGGTGCGTGGCTGTATGAGGCTACCGGAGATGAAAGCTATATCAGGAATGCCGAAGAAGATTATAAAAACGCAGGACATGATCATGACTGGTGCATGTGCTGGGATGATGTTCATATCGGAGCAGCCCTGATGCTTGCAAAATTCACCGGTAAGCAGACATATAAGGATGACATGGAAAAGCATCTTGACTGGTGGTCAGGCATCTCTTCAGATCATATCACGTATTCACCAAAGGGACTTGCATGGCTTGACAGCTGGGGCTCTTTAAGATATGCGACCACTGCGGCATATATAGCTCTTGCTTATACGGAAACGGGAGTATGTTCAGAGTCAAAGATCAAGAAATATACCGAGTTTGCCGAGAAGCAGGCTAATTATGCACTGGGCAGTTCCGGTCGTTCGTATGTTATAGGGTACGGAAAGAATTCTCCGGAGAATCCCCATCATCGTACCGCTCAGGGTTCGTACTGTGATAATATGAATGAACCTTCTACAGCAAGACATACTCTTTACGGAGCGCTGGTAGGCGGGCCTGATGCCAATGACGGATACAGGGATGTTGTTTCCGACTACAACATGAATGAAGTCGCATGTGATTACAATGCCGGATTCACAGGACTTCTTGCAAAGATGTATGCAAAGTACCACGGACAGACGTTAAAGGATTTCGGCGCAGTCGAACCTGTGGATATAAACGAGTTCTATGTACAGGGCGGTGTCAATGTTGACGGTTCCGATTTCATGGAGCTCAGGGCTTACATCTGCAATGTTTCCGCATGGCCCGCAAGAGGCGGGGAAAGCCTTGAATTCAGATACTACGTTGATTTAAGCGAGGTTTATAAAGCAGGCGGAAAGGCAGCAGACATAGCTGTTACGACAAACTACATGGCAGCGGGGAAGAGCGCAGGACTAAAGTGCTGGGATGAAGAAAAGCATATTTATTATCTGAGTGTCGATTTCTCTGATTCTGTGATTTATCCCGGTGGTCAGGACAAGTACAAGAAAGAGATACAGGTAAGATTACGGAATCCTAACGGAACGTGGGACAATTCGAACGATCCTTCATTTGTTAACATGACTAAGGGAGGCAGTGCACTTCTTACCGGTGCTGCACTGTATGAGAAAGGAAAGCTTGTTTTCGGCAGTGAACCCGCAAAGGGAAAGAATGCAGGAAAAACCGTCTTGTCAGATACAGGCGACAGCGGAAAAGACACAGGCAAGGATAATAACAAAGATAACAGCGGAAAAGAAAATAACGGTGATAAGAAGGACAATAACGATAATGACGGTTCCGGCATCAAGCAGGGAACAGCCGGGAACGAAGCAGTTTCATTAAGCATTGAATATGATAATGCTTCATCTTCGTCGTCATCGATATCCGGAAGGATGAATATCGTAAACAACAGTGACGGTTCGATATCCTTAAAGGATATAAAGATATTGTTCTATTTTACCAATGAGGATTCAAAGCAGCTTACTTTTGAATGCTACCATACCTGTATCAACGGTAAGAACGGTTCATATAAGCAGCTTAACGGATGCTGCGGTGCCTTCAAGAGTGAAAACGGAAAGAATGCAGACACACTCTGCACGATCACATATTCAGATACGGACGTGATTGAAGCGGGTGATACGCTCGCCTGCAATTTTGCGATACATCACAACGACTGGTCGAATATGAACCTTACAAACGATCATTCAATGTCGGATGTAAATAACATTGTCGTACAGGTAAAGGGTAAGACGATATTCGGAAAAACTCCGCAGTGATATAGATAAAAGAAAGGGCGGGAACAATGCGTTGCATTGTTCCCGCCTTGCTATAAAGTCTTACCATAAATATTTTATGCAATCTCGGTATACTGATTAAGCACAGATGCAGCTCTCATAAAGAATGCAGCTTTAGAAAGGTTTAATGCAACGCTTAACAGACAGTATAACAGGAGAAGACTGCTTACGGAAGAACCGGTGAACATTTCCTCAACCGCTTCGTTAAAGGTCTTTATTATCGAAGGACTTACATTGAGCGAGTTAAGGTAATCCTCGTAATAACCCTTTATGGAATTTACAACATTGCCGGTTCTGAGCCAGAGGATGAGTCCTACGGAAGAAGCAACCTGGATACATGAGAATATGATCAGGACTACCGAAGGAAATGCTGAGATCCTCTTGGGTGAAGCCTCACCGGTTATGATATATTTTACAGTCTTAAGCGCACGGGACTGTGCACCGTAATATCTGATACCGACAGCTAAAAGCAGGATCGAGATTACAAGAAGTAAGAGCATTATCCACGGTGAACCGACGCCAAAGCCTCTGTCAATCAGCATCTTTATCGTACCGATGCCAAACAGAAGGATCAGGATAGCAAAGACGATACACCATACGATCATCATGATGGTTGCCACACCGGAAGCGAGTGAAAGACCGCCTACTGAAGGCAGGCTGTTCTGCTTGTTTGATTTGATACCGGCAAAATAAGTCATCCAGCCTGCGATGCATAAGAGCATGAGCATGGGATGCATCCATTCGCTTAAGAAAAATACTACGTAAAACAGGAACAGCGATATCGCAATATTAAACATAAGTACCGGCATGGATGAAAGAAGCTGCCGGGCCGCAAGAAATGACGGAGCCGCCTTGTATTTTGTAAGAAGCGATTCTTCGGGTTCAGTGAAATAATCGTCCTTGTATACGGGTGGTTCCGATTTCGCTTCATACGGATTCGTATAACTTTCTTTGTTTTCTTTTTTCTTGAAAACACTGAAGGATGATTTATCAGGAGCAGTGGTGGCCGGCAGATCGCCGGAGCCTGCGGCACGGTCGGTCCATAAAGGAGGTTTGCTCTCGGTGCGGACCGGGCGCGTATCGTAAACACGCTGCTTTTGACCTTCATTTGGTTTGTTTTCTGTTGTTTCGGGCAGGGCTTCGGAGGTTTCAGAAGCCTTTACCGTATTATCAGGGGTGAAATCCGGAATCTGCTTTGTGCATTCACAGATTTCGCCGTCTTTTAATTCTCTTTTGCAATTAGGACAGAGCATATGAAACAGCCTCCTTATCCAATCATCCCTTATTCTGGGCTGCTACAAGACTTTCGCCGCCGTACATCTTGCGAAGCTTCGGCTTTTCAATCTTTCCTGTAGGATTTCTCGGGATCTCGTTAAATATGATATGATGAGGTCTCTTATAACGGGGAAGCTTGAGACAGAACTCATTAACCTCGTCCTCTGTAAGAGAGAAGCCCTCTTTTACTTCGATAACAGCAAGAGTTGTTTCACCGAGACGCTTGTCAGGTACACCGATAACGGCAACATCCTTGACAGCATTGTTTGTTCTGATGAAATCCTCAATTTGAACGGGATAAATGTTTTCACCTCCGCTTATGACAACGTCCTTTTTACGGTCAACAAGGAAGATGAATCCGTCCTCGTCCTCCATAGCCATGTCACCTGTATAGAGCCAGCCGTCCGCGAGAACTTCCGCGGTAGCCTTGGGATCGTTGTAATAGCAGGTCATGACGCCGGGACCCTTTACGGCAAGTTCACCTACATCACCTCTTTTAACTTCGTTTCTCTTTTCGTCAACAATCTTTGTTTCCCAGCCGAAGCCTGCTTTACCGATAGCACCGACTTTATTTATATTGCCGACTCCAAGGTGTACGCAGCCGGGACCGATTGACTCGGAAAGACCGTAGTTTGTATCATAATCGTGATGAGGGAATACCTTGAGCCATCTGTTGATAAGGCTCTGAGGAACGGGCTGTGCACCTATGTGCATAAGCCTCCACTGATCGAGAGTGTAATCGGAGAGCTTTACGTCTCCGCGGTCGATTGCGTCAAGGATGTCCTGTGCCCACGGAACAAGCAGCCATACAATAGTACATTTTTCATCGGATACTGCCTTGAGGATCGTGGCGGGTTTTGTTCCTTTAAGGAGAACTGACTTAGCACCTACAAGAAAGCTTCCGAACCAGTGCATCTTGGCACCTGTATGATACAGGGGAGGAATGCAGAGGAATACGTCATCGTGAGTCTGTCCGTGATGGTTCTGCTCAACGCGGCAACTGTGCATCAGGCTCATATGCTTATGAAGAATGGCCTTGGGGAAGCCGGTTGTACCCGATGAGAAATAGATGGCAGCATAGTCATCATCCGTCAGCGGAATTTTCTCAAAGGAACTTGAACAATTGGCGGTTAATGTGTTATAATCTTCCGCAAATGAAGGGCAGTTCTGACCTACAAAGAAAAGAAGACGTTTCTTGCTGATCTCGTCGGCAATCTCTTCGACACGTCCGATGAATTCGGGACCGAAGACGAGTACATCCGACTCGGAAAGGTCAAGACAATACTTGATCTCGTCAGAAGCATATCTGAAATTGAGCGGAACGGCGAGCGCTCCGGTCTTTAAGATTCCGAAATAAATAGGAAGCCATTCAATACTGTTCATGAGCAGTATTGCGACCTTGTCTCCCTTTTTGATACCGCGTTCAAGCAGGAGATTGGCAAAACGATTTGCCTTTTCATTGAAAACATTCCATGTGATCTCACGACGGTAGTGAGTGGCAGGGTTTGCTTCGATAAGGTTGTATTCCTTCCAGGTAACCCTTCTGTTGTCAGTTACTTCCGGATTTATCTCTATGAGGGCGGTTTCATTTCCGTACAGCTCACAGTTCCGATCCAGAACATCTGTAATAGGCATTGCAGATTCCTCCATAATTCTTTTAATTTGACATTAAGGCATATTTTTTTTATAATAATATTGCCATCTTTTATACTATAACACTTTAAAGCGCAAAGGTAAAGAGAAAAATGAATGAAAAATTATATAATATTGACGCATATGCGAAAAATTTCACATCGGACGTGGTTTCGGTAAGCGAAAGAGTCTTTGAAAATGAACAGGTATATGACATTGTACTGGAAAATACCTGCTTTTTCCCCGAACAGGGAGGACAGACCTCGGATACGGGTCTGATTTATGATCTCGACAGTGAAAAGGTATTTAAAGTATTCCATGTTTCGACAGAGAATGATATCGAGCATCATTTTGTAAGAGCCGTAGAGGTCAAGGAAACTCTTAAAGATGTCATTATGAATCTTAAAAAAGTAAGAGGAGAGATAAACTGGGAAGAGCGTTATGACAAGATGCAAAATCATTCCGGAGAGCATCTTGTATCCGGTACGGTACACCGGTTTTTCGGATATGACAATGTCGGATTTTCGCTCAGCAGTGAAAACGTTACACTTGATTTTAACGGGACGTTTACCGACGAGGAGCTTGACCGGGTCGAAAGAGAAGTTAACAAAGCCGTATATGAAAATTTTGAAGTGATAGTAACATATCCGACGGAGGAAGAGCTTAAAACACTGGAATACAGGAGCAAAAAGGAGCTTACGGGCGAAGTCAGGATAGTCGAATATCCGGGATATGATGTGTGTGCATGCTGTGCGCCCCATGTAAAGCGTACGGGAGAAATCGGGATGATAAAAATTGTTTCCGCAGAGCATTTTAAGGGCGGCACAAGGATGACTATCAGATGCGGATACAGGGCACTCGCAGATTACGGGACTAAGCTTTCTTCATGTAAAAGTATTTCAAAGACGCTTTCGGTACCCGTGGACGATGTTTCAAAGGGTGTTGCCAAGTTATCTGAAGATAACAGGGCATTAAGTTTTAAGATAAACGGACTATATGCGCAGATTCTTGCGCTTAAGGCTGACAGTATAAAGCCCGAAAGAATAAATGTCAGTGAAGAAGAATTTGAAGCCCTGATGATATTTGACGGCTGTGCGGATATGAATACCGCAAGGAAGCTTGTAAGCGACAGGATAAAGCTTGAACAAAATACGGAAAGCGCGGCAGGAATGCTTGTCAGTATTTTTATCGGAGATGAAGAAAAGGGCTACAGCTTCTGTATAGGTTCCGGAGAAACGGATTGCAGGAAGGTTCTGGGTGAATTAAAGACAGGGCTTAACGCAAAGGGCGGCGGAAGTGAGACCATGATACAGGGAAGTGTAAGTGCTTCTGAGGCAGAAATACGGGAATTGTTTCGGAGGAGAAATGAATAAGATAATACTTGCTTCACAGTCACCCAGACGTAAGGAACTGCTTGGAAAAACCGGGTTTCCTTTTGATGTGGTTGTAAGTGACTGCGACGAAAATACGGATGAAAAAAGACCGGATAAGCTTGTTATGGAGCTGGCTTCGCTTAAGGCACATGATGTTTACACAAAATGCGGAGGACACATCATACTAGGTGCCGATACCGTTGTTGCGCACAAAGGGGAGATACTGGGAAAGCCTAAGGATAAGGAAGAAGCTTTTTCCATGATAAAAAGCTTTGCGGGAGATACACATCAGGTTTATACCGGAGTGTGCATCATCATACCCGGAGAGTTAAACGATAAGGATATTGTATATAATGTTGACGGGACGGTAAGGGATTTTAAAGTGACTGACGAACCTGACGGAAGTCTGCAAATAAGCTATAATGTAAAAACCGATGTGATCGTATCTGATATCACCGATGAAGAAATTACAGGATATGTTGAGACCGGTGAGCCGATGGATAAGGCGGGAGCTTATGCTATACAGGGACTGTTTGCTCCGTATATCAGTTCGATAAACGGTGATTATTACAATGTTGTTGGTCTGCCCGTATGCAGTATTTATAAGCTTTTGAAAAACATAAAGGGATTAAAGGCATAATGGATTTACTTGAAAGTATTAGAAATATAAAGGGCGTGGGTGAAAAATCGGCCGCACTGCTTGCAAAACTTGATATATATACTGTTGCCGATCTTGTTCATCATTATCCGAGGGATTATGATGAATTTAAGCTGCCGGTTCCGGTAAATGAGCTGAGAGAAGGCATGGTGGCTTCGGTAGAGGGAGTTATCTCAAGACTTACGTCGATGAACGGAAGGAAGAAGGTTGTGACCTGCTATCTTTCGGACAGAACGGGTGCCGTTAAGCTTGTATGGTTTAACCAGCCTTATATAGTAAAGCTCCTGAAACCCGGTTTCAGATATCTTTTCAGAGGTACGGTAAAGAGGGACAATGCCGAGTTTGCGATCATGCAGCCCAAAATGTACGGGCGTAATGAATACATAAAGCTCATGGAAGCGCTTTCACCCGTTTATGAACTGACAAAGGGGATCACGAGCAATTTCATATCAAAGTCCGTAAAACAGGTGCTCGGGGATATTGAGTTTGAAGAAAGACTGCCGGCCGCATTCAGGAAGGAAAACGATCTTGTTAAGCTGTCGGATGCGATAAAGACGATCCATTTCCCGAAAACCTTAAAAGATGCACTTGCCGCCAGGAGAAGGCTTGTTTTTGATGAATT
Organism: Lachnospiraceae bacterium; assembly: GCA_016290905.1. GTDB lineage: Bacteria > Bacillota > Clostridia > Lachnospirales > Lachnospiraceae > RUG11977. The sequence continues at coordinate 10,357 of JAEEVO010000014.1, forward strand.
CTTCGAGTTTCTGATGGCAGTGAGAAGGTTAAAAGAGGAAAAGACCGAAGAAAAAAATAACTTTATAATAACGGATTATTCCTGCTGCACGGAGCTTTTAAAGAAGCTGCCGTTTTCACTTACCTCCGATCAGGCCAAGACCTTTGAAACCATAAAAAAAGACATGTCATCAAAGCAGCTTATGTCAAGGATGATAGAGGGAGACGTAGGTTCGGGAAAAACAATCATTGCGATGCTTTCGTCACTGGCTGTAGTTAAGGCAGGCTATCAGGCAGCGATAATGGTGCCGACAGAGGTTCTTGCAAAACAGCATTTTGCTGATTTTGAGGAATTGCTTTCCAAGGAGTTTGGTGTAAATGTCGCTCTTTTATCGGGCGCTATGACAGCCGCTCAGAAAAAGAAGGTGTATAAAACAATAGAGGACGGCGAGACTGATATTGTCATAGGTACGCATGCCCTGATACAGGAAGGCGTAAATTTCAGAAATCTTGCACTTGCAGTGATCGATGAACAGCACAGATTCGGAGTTAAGCAGAGGAGAGCCTTAAAGGAAAAAGGCCTTAATCCGCATATCCTTTCCATGAGCGCAACACCGATACCAAGATCCTTAAGCCTTATCCTTTACGGTGATATGGAGCTTTCTGTCATAAAAGAAATGCCGAAGGAGAGGCTGCCGATAAAGAACTGTGTGGTTGATACCGGTTACAGGAATACTGCGCTAAATTTTATCAGGAAAGAGATCCTAAGCGGGCATCAGGCTTACATCATCTGTCCGATGGTAGAGTACAGTGAGGACTCAGACGGGGAAAATGTTATAGAATACACAGAGGAGATAAAGGATTACTATAACATGGCCGCCCTTAAAGAAGGACACAGGGACAGCATAAGGATAGAATTCCTTCATGGTAAGATGAAGGCTGCGGAAAAGAATGAGATAATGGAGCGTTTTGCCACAGGAAACATTGATATCCTTGTTTCGACCACAGTAATAGAGGTAGGCGTGAACGTAAAAAACGCCACCGTCATGATGATAGAAAATTCCGAACGATTCGGACTTGCCCAGCTGCATCAGCTGAGGGGCCGGGTAGGCCGCGGAAAATGGCAGTCCTACTGCATATTTATGAAGGGCTGTGAAGGAAAGGATATTGATGAGAGACTGGATATCCTGAAAAACAATAACGACGGCTTTAAGGTTGCCGAAGAGGACTTGAGGCTCAGAGGGCCTGGAGACCTGTTCGGAGTAAGGCAGTCCGGTGAAATGTCATGGAAGCTTGCCGACATATATGCGGATGCCGATCTGCTGAGCCTTGCATCGGAATATGTAAAAGCTTTGTAAGGATAGCCGCATAAAGTATGTGAAACAGATTGTAAGCAGAACGGTACGAAAAAATCTTCTTGATAATATTCACAGATATGGTATAATAATCTTTTGGGTTTTACCATGACAGTTGTTTGTTTATTTGTACGGAGTCATAATATGGGTGCGATAGCATATCTTTTGTTATGCTTTTTGACAGGCTTTTCGGTCATAGAACTTGTCTTTAAGGATTTCGGCAGGTTTACCGACACGACCTTCGGAGGAAAGTTTATCGGATTAAACAGTCTGTTTTTAAGGCTGCCGGCATATTTTACGACCGGAGTGCTCTGTATGACATGGCCTGTGTATATACTGACATACATATTTAGGGATAGGGAAGATCCTTTGATGATCGCCAACATCATAGTGATGACTGCATCGGTGATATTTATAGCCGCTGCGGTCACAATTATGATGCGTTTTCAGAAAAGAAGGATTTACAGGAATAAAGAGAAGTCGTTTAAGAAGTTTGAGATTCTGATGATCTCGCTGATAGCCATACTCGTTTTTGACATAATGTTCAGTTCGCTCGGCATCTCGGGCGGAAGACTTAAGGTCGGACTTTCGGTTTTCAGCGATTTCAGTACGCATCTCAGCATGATGAGGTCGTTTTCCCATATGGGAAACATACCTACTCATTATACATATTTCGGCGGTGAGGATGTAAAGTATCACTTTATGTTCCAGTTTTTATGCGGAAATCTGGAGTATCTGGGACTGAGACTCGACCTTGCGCTGAACATACCGAGTATATTGAGCATGATCTTTTCTTATTTCATGCTTTATGTCCTTGCTGTAAAGCTCTGCGGTAAAAGGATGATCGGAGTCATAACCGTTCTGCTTTATACCTTCAGAAGCTCTGCGGCACTTTTTGAGTATATATTGACAATACCTAAGGGAGAAATTTTTGAAACCCTTACGAACAGTGATATATGCGAATTTATCGGAAGCACGAACCATGAGGACTGGGGTTTGTGGAACCTGAACGTTTACTGTAATCAGCGGCATCTGTCCTTCAGTCTGATAATCATGCTTTTTGTAATAATGCTCCTGCTCCCGTGTCTGTATGAAGCCGCGGACAGGATCGGAAAATATCTGAAAGAAAAACATTTCTTAACGGACATCTTTATGGAAGTTTTTGTAAAAAACGAGGGCTGGAAGGTAAAGGATTTTAAAACGCCGGTATTCGCCGGATTGATACTCGGGCTTTCGGGTTTCTTCAACGGCGCCGTACTCATCGGAACGGTAATAGTTCTTTTCTTTATGGCTGCGGGAAGCGACAGGAGACTGGAGTATGTCATAACCGCGGCAATAGCCGGAACTCTGGCCCTTATACAGAGCAAGTGCTTCATAACCTCACAGATGTTCACTACGGAGTTCCGTTACGGTTTTTTGAGCGACACCGACAATTTCTTCGGAGCGGTCGATTTTATAAGGAAGATGATGGGATTCCTTCCTCTTGTGCTGCTGGTACAGTTTGTGCATGTAAGAAAGACGCACAAATACATCATGTTTGCGTTTTCGATGCCGATAGTTTTTGCGTTTACCGTATCGCTTACTCCGGATATAGCGGTCAACCACAAGTATATCATGATGGCGATAATGCTCCTTGATATATATGCGGCGGCTTTCATAGCTTCTTATCTGGAGAAAAAAGATTTCTGGTTCAGGGCGTTCGGAGTGCTTACCGCAATATGTCTTACGGCAACCGGATTCTTTGAATTCATCATTCTGTCAAGAAAGAATGTGGACGAAAGGGCAATACATTATTCATATTCCGACGATATCATGGAATGGATATGGGATAATGCGACAAAGGATGATATTTTCCTTACGGCAAATTATTATATGATGTACAGCGGATTGGGAAATTCCGTGATACTTTCCGGCGCTCAGATGTATAACGGCTGGGAATATTTCAGCTGGTCTGCCGGATATGATACTTCGGCCAGGGATGAAACAGAAATAAGGATTTACTCCGCAGAGTCACCCGAAGAGCTGTACAGGCTTACTTCGGAAGCAGGCATTGATTATATCGTGGTTGATGAGATCAACAGGAATTCGGATATGTATGTGTTAAACGAACAGATGATAGCCGATTCCTTTGCCAGGGTATTCTCGTGCGGTGAAGGCGAAGAAATGTTCTCAATCTATGACGTAAGCCAAAAACTTCTGGAAGCTTGAACTGGGGAATGAAATTATAAAGGAGACAGATTTAATGAAAACCAAGAAAAAGACCGGTGTTGACAACGGTCTTAAGAATGTGAACTTAAGCATTGTTTCAGCTGTGGCTTGTTTTGCATTCATAGCTTTGATAAGTATAGCAAAGAAGATCTTCGATGATGAATTCGGGGAAGTGATCAGATGGTGGCTGATGCTTTTGGCATCCGGAATAGCGTTCATGCCCCTTACCATGCTTTTCTTAAGGAAATTCAAGGACTGCGGCTGGATATTCTCTAAAGTAATAGGTATCGCTGTCAGCGGCTGGTTAATGTGGCTTCTTGCATCGATAAAGCTCCTGAAATTCAGTGAGGTTAACTGCTGGATATCTCTCACGATATGTTTTGTGGGAAATATTCTTATATATCTGCTTTACATAAGGAAACACAAGACTGATTTTACTCTGTTTGAAAATCCGCGTGAGGTCGTTTCACACGTGCTTATCGGAGAAATTCTGTTCCTTACGGTTTTCATTATCTGGAACTATATGAAGGCGTTTAAGCCCGAAGCATACGGAACAACGGAAAAAATGATGGACTACGGCTTTATGAAAGCTATGTTCAAATCCGATTATATGCCTCCCGAGGATATGTGGCTCGCAGGTCAGCCGATAAATTATTATTATGTCGGACAGTTCATGGCAACTTTCATGACAAAGCTTGCCGGAACGGGAGTTGAGTACGGATATAATTTTACGCTTAATATGCTGGCGGCTCTCGGATTCTCACTTCCGTGTGCCATTGTATTTAATGTTGCCGAAAACCGTAAGGCTGAGAAAAAGAGCATTAAAGACAATGTATTTCCTTATGTGGCAGGCGGAATATCCGGTCTTGCGGTTTCCATAGCCGGAAATATGCATTACTGCATTTTCAACAATGTTGCTCCCGCAGTAAGGAGCATACTCGGATTGGAATCCTTTGCGGATAATGCGGAAAGTGCAGCGAGAGCGCTCGGTGAAGCAAGGGTTGAACTGGGTTTGAGCAACTTTACGGATTCTCTTAAGTTCAGCAGCTATTGGTTCCCGAATGCCACAAGATACATAGGCTATAATCCCGTTACCAATGATAAGACCATACATGAATTCCCGAGTTATTCGTTCGTCCTCGGGGATCTGCATGCACACGTCATAAATATAATGTTTGTCCTGACGGTGATAGCCATACTTTACGGGCTTTTGCTGATATATAAGGACAGGCTTCTTAATGCAGAGAAAAAGATATATCTCGATAAGCTTGGAAAAAACGGGAAGATAAAAGAAGTATTAAAGATAATACTCGTTCCTTCGGTAGTGATGATAGGCTTCTTCATCGGCCTTTTCCATACGACGAACTACTGGGACTACCCTATATACTTTGTCGTTTCCGGAGCGGTCATTCTTTTCATGAACTGCAGGCTTTACAATTTTAAGCTTGACGCACTTAAAGTCACGATGCTTCAGGCTGTTGTTGTGATTGCGGTCGCAAAGATTACGGCACTTCCATTTATATTGAATTTCAACCAGATAGCAAGTCAGCTTAACATCTGCGAAAGTCATACGCCTCTTTACCAGCTGGTTATCCTTTGGGGACTGCCCGTAACCGTTACGCTTGTTTTCCTCGGATACCTGATAAAGGAGAAAAAAGGCTATGCGCCTATGGCTGACAGGCTCATTGACGATCCGGGAAGGAAGAATGCACTTTACAGGTTTATCGCAAACCTGAACATTTCGGATATGTTCATTCTTACCCTGGGACTCTGTGCCATCGGTCTGGTTATCCTGCCCGAGGTTGTTTATGTAAAGGATATTTATTCGGGTGATTACAAGAGAGCTAACACCATGTTTAAGCTCACATACCAGTCATATATCATGTTCGGTATGGTCATGGGATACGTGATCACGAAATTCCTGTTCTATGCAAAAAAGACTTCACACAGGGTTTTCGGAATAATAACGATGTGGCTGCTCGTATCCACATTCGGATATTTTGATAATGCGACCAAGGCGTGGTTTGGTGAGTATTCGTTCGTGATCGAAGAGGGTGAGATTGAAAAGGATCTTGATTTTGTCCTCAACTGTGTATATGTGATAATGGGTGTACTGTTTGCAATCTCGATAGTTTACCTCTTTATCAACATACAAAAGACGGTAAAAAAGATGCTGATCGCGGGCTTTACCTGCTTCGTGATAATAATAACATCCATGGTTCTCTATTCGAATTATTTCTTTGTAAGAGAAAGATATAAGGGGCTTAATTCCGGTCTGTATCTTCAGGACGAATGCTTTGAAGACTACGAGGCGACAAACTGGATCAATGAGAATATAGAAGGACGGCCTGTAATGCTTGAGGCAAACGGAAGCAGTTATACATATTATGAACGAGTGTCTACTATAACAGGTCTTCCCACAATCCTGGGCTGGAGGACTCATGAGTGGCTGTGGCAGAGCACAAGTGCTGACGGCAGCCTGCCGGAGATCATATCCGAAAGAGAAAATGATATAGAGACCATCTATACTTCGTGGGATACGGACGAAGTAAAGAGGCTTCTTGACAAGTATAATGTTGAGTACATCTATATCGGAAAATGTGAACGTGAGAAGTTTTCCGGAAGTATAAATTTTGACGGATTGTTAAGCCTTTGCGAGATATGCTATCCGTCCGATTTCGTTTCGACAGCTGAAACGCGTACATTTATTTTAAAGGTGGTTAGGTAATGAATACGGGTTATTCGCTGATAGATGTTATTAATGATAATCTTACAGCAAAACTGAATAATGATGACAGTGTTGAATCAACGCTCGCACTGATCGGCGAAGGCCTCGGACTTTCATATATTGCGGTCAAAGAGGTGGTTGCCGAGACGCATGTTCTCTGCTGTACCTATGAGTGGTCGGCTAACGGGAGAAGTGAGCTAATCAATACGGAGGCACGTTTTCCGGACGACGTTTGGGAAAAATGGCTTAGCGGGTACGGAAAAGTAAACAACATGACTGTCTGGAGCTTAAATGACGGAGTTCCCTGTCCTTTGAAGATGATCAGAAAGGACCTTGCCGGAACGATCATACATACGCAGATGTATTCCAATGATACGTTTATCGGTGCGCTGGATTTTGTTGATAACAGACCTTCAAGAAAGTTTACTCCTTCCGAAAAAGAGCAAATGATCCTTTATACAGATCTTTTAAGGGATTATCTTGCTAAATGGCATAAGGGCATAAACAAGTTTCATTCCGAGGTTGTAAGCTCGGTTTACGATCATACGACGCGTCTTCCGAGATACGAATTTTTCTGCATGGAGGTTGAAGAAAGCTTCAAAGAACTGGAATCCTCACAGCTTGTAATACTCAGCCTGGATTTTACCAATTTTAAATTTATAAACGAAAAATACGGTCATGACGAGGGCGATATCTTCCTTGAGAATGTCGCAAAGGATATCTATTCCTATACAAAATGGGTGATTTCATGCTGCCGTTCGCATTCAGACAATTTCCTCCTGGTATGCAAATGCGATAAGTCACATTCGAAAGCACATATCATAAGCAGGATAGAGGAAATCTCGAAGGATTATGTCAAAAAGATTTCAGAGAAGTATTTTGACTGTAATCTCTGTGTTAACGTCGGCATCCATGTGATCAGGACCAATACGGAAAATATCGAACATGCCATTTCTAATGCGAACCTTGCGAGAAAATATGCAAAGAAAACCAAGCATGAATACGGACACAGCTGTCTGACATACGATCCGGAAATGGCTTTTGAGCTTAAGAGACGTGCCGAGTATATTTCGGATATGAAGAAGGGCATTGAGAGCAATGAGTTTTTCCTTGAATTCCAGCCCGTAGTTTTTTCTGATACGCTTGAAATAGTCGGGGCCGAGGCACTTGTCAGATGGAAGAAGGACAATTTCAACAGGCTTATGCCTGATGATTTCATACCGATCTTTGAGAGAGACGGATGTATCGTCAAAATGGATTATTATGTTTATGAGGAAGTCTTTAAGATAATTTCCGGCAGGCTTAAAGAGGGGAAAAAGGTATTCCCGATCTCGGCCAACGTTTCGATAGTCCATTTTTATGACGGGAAGCTGATCCCCTTCATAGATTCCATGATGGAGAAGTATGAGATAGATCCCGAATACATTTATTTTGAGATTGACGAGCGTATAGCCGTCATGAAGATCGATAACGTTGAGTATGTGATAAGCGAGCTGCAAAAGCGCGGATTCAGGGTATATATAGATAATTTCGGTTCGGGATATTCGGCACTTAATACCTTGACACGTTTCAATACAAACGGGATCAAGATCGGGCGTTCACTCATGAAGAAGGATCTTGACAAAAATGATAAGATCATAATGAACTGTGTGATCAACATGGGAAACAAGCTTGGACTTGAGGTAATATCAGAGGGCGTTGAGAGTGAGGAACAGAGAGATTTCCTGATAAAATGCAATTGTCAGCTGATGCAGGGAAATCTTTACAGCCGTCCCGTGAGCATGGAAGAGTTTGAAGAAATGCTCAATGGGAAAAAGCAAGATTAAAAGCAGATCGGGAGGAAACATGAGAGTAATATCCGGAACGGCCGGCAGAAGAAAGCTGGTTTCACCAAAAGGAATGGATATAAGACCTACTACTGACAGGATAAAGGAGACGCTCTTTAACATCCTGGCTCCGGACATATATGAAAGCAGCTTCTTAGATCTGTTTGCAGGTTCCGGCGGGATAGGTATAGAAGCTTTGAGCAGAGGCGCAGGTTCTGCGGTATTTGTCGATAACGGTATGACTGCAATAAACTGTATCAAAGAGAATCTGAAGGTAACCGGTCTTGAGGATAATGCGGAGGTTATAAGAGCCGATGCCAAGACTGCCGTATTTTCACTTTTTGCAAAAAAGAAAAGCTTTGACATAATATTCATAGACCCTCCGTATAACAGGGAACTGGAAAAAGAGGTTCTTTTAGAGCTTGATAAATACAGGCTTTTAAAGGAGGACGGAGTCATAATCGTTGAAGCATCGGCGTCTACGGAGTTTGATTATCTCGAGGATACCTGCTTTGCGATAAGCCGCGAAAAAAAATATGGCTCAAATAAGCATCTTTTTATTGCATATAAATGAGAAAAACATTATAATAGAATATAAGGGTGTTTTTACGCAGAGACTACAGAAAGGGTCACGAAATGTGATTGGTGTTTCAAAGTGAGGATTGCATTGTATCCCGGGACATTTGATCCGGTGACATTGGGGCATTATGACATCATAAAAAGAGCCTCGGGTGTTTCAGACAAGCTGGTTATAGGCGTGCTTCCAAACTCGGCAAAGAATCCTTGGTTTACTGTCGAGGAGAGAATGGAACTGATACGTAAAGTTACGGCAGACATGAAAAACGTCGTTGTTGAGAGCTTTGACGGACTTACGGTTGACTTCGGAAGGAAGATCGGAGCAAATGTCATTGTAAGAGGCTTAAGGGCTATAACCGATTTTGAATATGAACTGCAGATAGCACAGATAAATCATAAGCTGAATCCCGACATAGATACCATATTCTTTACAACGAGCGTTGAGTATTCGTACGTAAGCTCGAGCATCGCTAAAGAGGTTGCAAGGTATGGCGGAGATATAACGGGTTTTGTACCCGCAGCTATAATAGATGATCTTTATGCAAAAGCAAAAATTAAATCGCGTACACAAGGAGGACAGTAAAATGGCACAGACCAGGATTGAGGAAATCATTAATGAGTTATACGAGTATGTTGAGAATGCTAAGACTAATCTGACACAGAGCAAGGTGGTTGTTCAGAAGGATGAGATTTTCAGCTATCTTGACGAGCTTACACTTCATATACCCGATGAGATAAAGCGCTGTCAGAAGATCATCGCCAACAGGGAAAATATCTTAAAGAAAGCCAATGAGGATGCTGCGGCGATAGTTGAAGAAGCAAACGAGAAGGCAAGACAGATAGAGGAAGACGGTAAGGAACGCGCACGTCAGCTTGTTGAAGAGACTGCGATCATGAAGAGTGCGTATGAACAGGCGAACAAGGTGGTGCAGAATGCAACGGCACAGGGCGATAAGATAGTAAAGGATGCTGAGCAGTATTCGGATACCATAAGGACCGGAGCCATGAATTATGCTGATGATATGCTTGATACCATCGAAAAGATCGTTTCAGTTGCCTACAGGGAAGCAAAAGAGAATTCAGACAGGCTTGTTACTTCATTAAAGAACAATCTTGTTTCGCTTCAGCAGAACCAGGATGAGTTAAGAGAAGCAAAGCAGAATTCGGTAGGAGCCGCAGACATGAACAACGCAGGTACTGACGGCTATCCCGTAAATCCGGATGACGTTAACGGATACGATGATTACCCTGAGGGTAATTTTGACCAGTATACAGGACAACCCTGAGAGTAATTTTAACAAAACAGAAGATATCTCCCACCTCTTAGCATAGCGAAGGTGGGGGGGAGATCTTCGTTTCAGGCGGGGTTCAAGCCCCGACTGAAATGAGATGCGGAGCATCGTTTTGTTACCGAGGAAACGCTGAAAGCGTTTTCGAGGTGACTTTGACTGAATGAAAGCCGGTCAATGTATCACATTGTCCGGCTTTTTTAAAGAAGATTCTTCGCTTCGCTCAGAATGACACTAACTAAATGCATCAAATATGATATCAGGGGCGGCAAAATGAAGATAGATGCGATCATACCGGTCTGTAATCCGGACAAAAGGCTGTATGAGCTTATAAAAAGGCTTCTGAAGCAGAAAAGAAAGCTTTCAAAGATACATATAATACTCACGGTTACCGAAAAATACGGAGTAACCGATTTTATGAAAGGACTTGCCGAGAACGCACTTCGTGACAGACGGTTAAAGGTGACGGCAATTGATAAAGCTTCTTTTAATCACGGCGGTACACGCCAGATGGCTGCCGAGGATTCAGATGCAGATTACTGTCTGTTTATGACTCAGGATGCGTTACCTTCCGATAATTGCCTTATCGGAAGGATGATTTCGGAGTTTGAAGATGCGGATATAGCTGTGTGTTACGCAAGACAGCTTCCATGTAAAAAAGCAGTTTTAAAGGAAAGATACGCGAGAAGCTATAATTATCCTTCCGAGCCAATGATCAAGGACAGGTCAATGCTGGAGGATGGAAAGATAAAAGCCATATTCTGTTCGGATGTATGCGCCATGTACGATATGAAGATCTTTCGTAAGCTTGACGGGTTTTTCAGGAAAACTGATTTTAACGAGGATATGATGTATGCCCATAAGGCGCTTAAAAACGGCTACATGATAAGCTATAGTCCGGGAGCAAGGGTTTATCATTCACATAATCTGTCTTTAAAACAACAGTTTAAGCGCAACATTGAAATAGCCAAGTCTCAAAAGGAGCATCCGGAGGTATTCGGGAAGCTCAGTTCGGAGAGTGAAGGCGTATCATATTTAAAAACGGGCATAAAATATATGGCTAAAAACGGCAAAATGACGGATGTGATAGGCTTTGTCGCCGATTGCGGATTCCGCTTTGCGGGTTTTAAGGCCGGTAAGCTATTTAAGTGAGGTTTTTATGTATAATGTAAATATCATAATGTCAGTCTATAACGGAGAGGCTTACATAAGAGATCAGATAGATTCAATACTCAGGTCGACGGTTTCAAACTGGAAGCTGTATATATTTGATGACGGTTCATCGGATTCCAGCCGTGAAATTGCAAATGAATACGCCGAGAAATATAAAGGAAAGATATTTGCACTAAACAATCACAGAAATATGGGTTCGACCTTAAGCTTTCTGTTTAACCTGAACCGTGTGGCTAAAAGGAACAGGGATAACGAGAAGATCAAGATTTCCAATGCTTACGTTAAAAAGTTCAAGAAGCCGATAACCGCCAAGCTTAAGGGTATCATATCATTAAAGGACAGTGCGGTAAGGTTCGTTAAAAAACCGCATTTTACGAGAAATACAATAAAGTGCAGCGAATATTACATGTTCTGCGATCAGGATGATTCATGGCTGATGGATAAGATATTCCTTACCGTAAAGAAGCTGAAGGCGCTTGAAAGGATAAAAGGAAAGCATAAGCCGTGCATGGTGTTTACCGACGCGATACTTGTGGATGAGAATCTGAAATTCCTTGAAAAGTCCTTCTATCAGACAAACCATATGAAGGCAGGAAAGTGCGATCTGGGGCATCTTCTGATGGAGAACAAGGCAATAGGCTGTACCGTGGCTGTCAACCAGGCTGCGGCCGACATGCTTTCGGAAAGCTTTCCTTCTGCCGAGAATAATTACAGGTTCAGACATGATTATGATTATATAAGATATCATGACTGGTGGATGGCGCTCATCTGTGCATCCTTCGGCGCGGTCAAGTTCTACCATGTCCCGACTGTAATGTACAGGCAGCATTCATCAAACCAGGTCGGGCAGACGGATTTTAAGAGCTATATAAAGAACAGGGCTGCCGACAGGGACGGTATAAGGCGCAGGATAAGCGCGACCATAGAACAGGCAGAGTGCTTTTACCGCTGCTACGGTTCTGTGATGAAAAAAAGAAAGCTCAAGGTTTTAAAACATTTTATAAAGCTGAACGAATACAGTCCCATAGTCAGAAGGATCATGATGTTCAGATACGGCTTCTTCAAGTCGGGCTTTATAAGAAATGTGGCACTGCTGCTGTCAATCTGACATGTAACAAGATCCTTCGGGCTGAAGCCCTCAGGATGACAGTGGAGCTGCAGTGTTTATAATATGAGTAAAGTAATATAACGCGATACGGAGAAAAAATCATGTTTGGTTATGTTGTAATAAATAAACCGGAGATAAAATTCAAGGATTTTGACTTATACAGGTCTTATTATTGCGGATTATGCAGGGATCTTAAGGAATCCTTTGGCGCAAGAGGACAGATGACCCTGAATTACGATCTTACATTCCTTGCAATATTGCTTGACGGTCTTTACGAGGACAATACCGTGGTATCGGAGTGCAGGTGCATAGTCCATCCTTTTTCCAAGCATACAACACTCAGGAATGAGTATACGAAATATGCTTCGGACATGAATGTGCTTCTGACCTATTACCAGTGCCTGGATGCATGGAAGGATGATAAGGACAGAAGAAAGAAGAGATTCGCGAAGGCTCTTAAAAAGAGAGCCCAAAGGGTGATGGAACAGTATCCCGAAAAATCCAAAAACATAGAGATGGAGCTTGAACTGCTTTCGGAGTATGAAAAAAACGGAGAGGAAAATATAGACAATACTTCGGGCTGCTTCGGAAGGATCATGTCGGAGCTGTTTCTCATGAAGCATGACGAGTGGCAGGTCTACCTCGAGAAAATGGGCTTTTATCTCGGAAAATTCATTTACATACTTGACGCATACTGTGATTATGAAGAGGATCTGAAAAAGAACAGATTCAATGCATTAAAGGGAATCGGCAATGATGAGAATGTCATAAGAGATATGCTGACGCTTGTCATGTCGGAATGTACAAGGAATTATGAAATGCTGCCCATAGTTGAAAACAATGACATCCTCCAGAATATTCTGTATTCGGGAGTATGGACAGGGTTTAATCTCGGCACGGCTCCGAAAAGGGACAGGGAACAGGTTTGATTAGGACGGTGAATTATGTTAAATCCATATGAGGTTTTAGGCGTAAATAAATATGATGATGACCAGACTGTCAAAAAGGCTTACAGACAGCTGAGCAAACAGTATCATCCGGACAACAACATAAACAATCCGAATAAGGATGCTGCAGAGGAGACATTTAAGAAGATACAGCTTGCTTATGAAGAAATTATGCATGAACGGAGTCTGGGTATAGGCGGTCCGAATGATATACGCAGGAACAGCGGTTCGTATCCGGGAGGGCAGACGAGAGAGAGCAATGACAGCTCAGGATACGGACAGTGGGGAAGTACAAAAACAGCGGAAAAAGAAAAACCCGATTATTCCGGTCTATGGGGCTTTGGAGGAAGCTTCGGGGAAAATACGCAGTCTTCCGGGCAGACGGCTTATTCAGACAGCTTTTACGGAAGAAACGGCGAGAAGAGTACTCAGGGAAATTATAATACCGATCAGAACCGTGGAAGCTATAATTCCGGCGGATATTATACAGGCGCGGGAAAGAATACGACCTACGGCAGCAACAGGAATCCGTACAGCGCCGGCGGCGGCTACTATACCGGCGGAAAAAATTATTACGGAAACAACGGTAACGGATACAGCCGTGAAAACAATAACGGAAGTAGCGGAAGCTACGGTAACGGAGGCTACGGTAACGGAAGCTACAGTAACGGCAGTTACGGTAACGGAAGCTATAATAACGGAAGCTACGATAACAACAGTTACGACAATAACAGCTACGGTAATAATGCAGGCTATAACAATGCTAACGGTAATGATCAGAGCTATAATTCCGGTTCGTATGATAACGGCAGTTACGGCAATGAAAACTATAATGAGACATCGGATAACGGATATTACCAAAGAGACGGTATGGATATGCAGACCGGACTTAACGAAGCGGCCGCAGCAATAAACAACAGGGATTTCTACAGGGCTCTCGACATACTGAATTCGATAACTAACCGGAATGACGTCTGGTTTTATTACAGCGCCATAGCAAATCTTGCGCTCGGTAATAACATAACGGCTATGTCACATGCAAAAATAGCGAAAGGCATGAATCCTAACAGACCGGAGTATGACGAGCTGATAAGCGGTATGGAAGGCGGAACGCTTCAGTACAGGGGAAGGGCCGGCACATTTGTACCGCAGAAGGTGGATAAAGGTAACATTTGCGTGAAGCTTATCATTGCAAATATTGTTCTAAATGTAGTCTGCGGCGGAGGAGGCTTTATACTGGGGCCTTGCATATCATGTTAAAAAAAGTATTGTTTCCGCTTGTGCTTATCGTAATATGTATCTTAAGTGCTTGCGGGAAAGCCGAGATCAAGAGTGTATCAGGTACCGGAATTTATTTTGATACCGTCGTGAGCCTGACTGTTTACGGAACGGACGACAGATCGATAATAGATGAGCTTTTTGACGAATGCCGGCGATATGAGAAGATTTTCAGCACTACGGACAAGGAAAGCGAGCTGTACCGGGTAAACGAAAGCCGTGAAGGAACGGTCGGCATCTCAAAGGAGCTGTATGACTGTATGACAGAGGCTCTTTCCTACTGTGTGGCAACAAACGGTGCATACGATATAACTGTAAGGCCTGTCTCAAAGCTTTGGGATTTCCGTTCCGGAACAAATGAAGTGCCGGAAAGGGCAGCCATAAGCGAAGGCCTTAAAAAAGTAAACTACGGATCGATAAAGTTAAAAAAGGAAGCCGGCGGATATTTTGCGGAATTTACGGATCCCGAGACAGAGATAGAGCTCGGGTCGGCCGCCAAGGGGTATATAGGCGACAGGCTGATAGAGTGCCTTAAAGGAAAGGGCATAGGCTCTGCCGTTATTTCTCTCGGTGGAAATGTGCAGTGTCTCGGAAGTAAGCCGACAGAGGACGGAGAAAAGGTCGGTTTTAACGTGGCGTTGAAAGATCCGTTTAATCCCGAAGGAGGGATATTCGAGGTTTTACAGGTAGAGGATAAAGCGGTTGTAACATCCGGCATATATGAAAGATGCTTTGAAAAGGACGGAAAACTTTATCATCACATTCTTGATGCAAAGACCGGGATGCCTGTTGACTCAGGACTTGTTTCCGTAACTGTGATCACAGGATCGGGACTTAAGGCGGATATATTAAGCACGGTATGTTTTATAACCGGATATGATGGCAGCCGTGAACTTTTAAAGAATGATAAGGATATAAAGGTAAAGTTCATATATGAAGACGGAAGCGTGAAGGAACTTTGAAAAATACCATAAAAAGCACTTGTTAGAGCGAGCTTAACAGGTGTTTTTTTATTGCATACCCGGAAATAGTAATTTTTTTACAAAAAGTAGTTGCAATTTATTTAAAAATTTAGTAAAATTGTTGAAGTGGTTTTTAAAATATGTATTGGAGGTTTTACAAATGAACACCTATAAGAGCGAAGCGATTCGTAACGTAGCTATTTTAGGGCATGGCGGCTGCGGCAAGACTACTCTGGTCGAGGCCATTGCGCTTACTAAGGGGATTATCTCTCGTCAGGGACGTGTTGAAGAGGGTAATACCATCAGTGACTATGATAAAGAAGAGATCAAGCGTACTTTCTCTATCAGCACTTCACTTATTCCCGTAGAGCATGACGGTATAAAGATCAATTTCCTTGACTGTCCGGGATATTTCGATTTTGTCGGCGAAGTAGAAGAAGCACTTGACGCTGCAGGCGCAGCAATCATAGTTGTTAACGCAAAGGCAGGAGTTGAAGTAGGAACGATCAAGGCATGGGAACTCTGCGAAAAGAAGAAGCTTCCCAGAATGTTCTTTGTTACCGCTATGGATGATCCTAACGCAAACTTTGCTAAAGTTGTGGAGCAGCTTACCGAGAACTTCGGTACAAAGATAGCTCCTTTCCATACACCTTTCTTTGAAAATGAGAAATTCGTAGGCTTCGTAAACGTTGTTAAGATGGGCGGAAGAAAGTTTACAAAGGGCAGTGAGTATACCGAGTGTCCTATTCCCGATTCCGTAAAGGATGATGTTGAGCTTTGCCGTCACGATCTTATCGAGGCTATCGCAGAGTCAAGCGAAGATCTTATGGAAAAGTATTTTGCAGAAGAAGAGTTCACTCAGGAAGAGATAGATACCGCTCTTCATGCAACTGTATTTGACGGAAGCACTGTTCCCGTACTTGCAGGTGCAGCTATCAACCAGCAGGGTACAGTCATGCTGCTTAATGCCATCAAGTCATACCTTCCTTCACCTCTTAACCATAAGGTTATCGGCAAGAGCGCCAAGGATGACAGCGAGTTTGCGGCAAACTATGATATCAGCAAGCCTATGACCGCAAAGGTATTCAAGACCATCGTCGATCCTTTCATCGGTAAGTATTCGCTTATCAAGGTATGCTCAGGCGTACTTACTTCAGACGCAGTCATTTACAATGCTGACAAGGATACTGAAGAAAAGCTTTCACGTCTTTACATTCTCCGCGGTAAGGAGACCATAGAGGTTAAAGAGCTTAACCCCGGTGATATCGGCGCAATCGGAAAGCTTTCAAATACCCAGACAGGCGACACATTATCAACCAAGGCCAATCCGGTTGTATTCCCCAGGGCACAGTACAGCGTTCCTTACGAGTACAAGAAGGTTGATACAAAGAACAAGGGTGATGAAGACAAGTTTGCTCAGGCTATGAGTAAGCTCTGTGAAGAGGATAAGACCTTAAAGATGGTTCTTGACAAGGAAAACCGTCAGACCCTTATCTACGGTATCGGCGGACAGCAGCTTGATATAGTAGTAAGTAAGCTCCAGCAGCGTTATAAGGTTGAGGTTGAGCTTAGTAAGCCCAGAGTTCCTTACCGTGAGACGATCAGGAAGAAGGTTGAGAAGCAGGGCAAGTATAAGAAGCAGTCCGGCGGACACGGACAGTACGGAGATGTTCATATGAGATTCGAGCCTTCGGGTGATATGGAGAAGGCTTATGAGTTCGCAGAAGAGATCGTCGGCGGCGTAGTTCCCAAGAACTTCTTCCCGGCAGTTGAGAAGGGACTTGCAGAGTCCGTTCTTAAGGGACCTCTTGCAGGCTATCCTGTAGTTGGACTTAAGGCAACTCTGTTCTACGGATCTTACCATCCTGTAGATTCTTCGGAAATGGCATTCAAGCAGGCTGCAAGGCTGGCATTCAAGGCTGCGTTCACAGACCCTAAGGAAAACTGCAATCCTTGTCTCTTAGAGCCCATAGTTTCCATGAAGGTGCTCGTACCCGATAAGTTCACCGGAGATATCATGGGTGACCTTAATAAGAGAAGAGGCCGTGTACTTGGTATGAATCCTGTTGCCGGCGGCAAGCAGGAGATTATGGCAGACGTTCCTTTGGCAGAGCTTTACGGATATTCCACAGACCTTCGTTCCATGACCGGCGGTATCGGCGATTACTCATATGCAATCGACCGTTACGAGCAGGCACCCGCTGATGTACAGGCTAAGGTTGTTGAGGAAGCAGCTAAGTACATGACAGAGGATGAAGAGGCTTAACAGCATCCAAGAGATAAATATGTTTTAATCATAAAGATTTCGGGGACAAAACTTTGTTTTGTCCCCTTTTATGTTTATAAATCTGTTGTCAAAAGCAGTTTTTTTTGCTATAATGATTATAACTATATTTGAAAAACCACCGGCAGATAATTTTACTTGACTAATCCGGTATGATGTTGTAATATTTTGAATCATTCTTTGAGAGCACTTTTTGGGAGTAAGTTAAAGGTTATGTTTGAAAGATTATATCCTGATGAGTGGGTAAGTTCCACTTATGAAATAGATTTTGAAAAATATTATGATGAAGGCTTCAGGGGAATCATATTTGACATAGACAACACCCTTGTTCCGCACGGAGCAGACGCCGACGAAAGAGCGATAGAACTGTTCAGCCGCCTGAAATCCATAGGGTATGACATATGTCTTCTTTCAAACAATAAAAAAGCACGCGTCAAAAGGTTTAACAAGGATGTAAATGTCAAATACATATTCAAGGCTCAAAAGCCGTATTCCAGAAATTATTATGCGGCGGCCATGAAGATGCACTTTTCGGTAAAGTCGGTACTCTGTGTGGGCGATCAGCTTTTTACGGATATATACGGCGGAAACCTGGCAGGCATACATACGATACTTGTTAATCCGATAAACCGTCGTGAAGAGATCCAGATAATATTAAAGAGGATATTGGAGAGATTTGTACTTCATTTTTATAAGAAGAAATTGAAATCCGAAGGAAAGCAGTGGCCGGGCAGAAAATTCTCGGGGTGACAATGAAATTCAATTATTCATGACTGTGTGGGAAGTTTAAGTAAAGAATATAATATACGGAAACGGAGTAAGTAACATGAACATTATGATAATCAACGGTCCCAATCTTGATATGCTTGGGATCAGGCAGCCGGAGATATACGGACACGAGGACTATGACGATCTTTGCTTCCAGATAGACAAGTGGGCAGAAGAGCTTGAGATCACGGTTGACGTAAGGCAGAGCAACCATGAAGGAGATATTGTCGAATTCATACATGAAGCTTATGAGGATGATTTTGACGGCGTGATAATCAATCCTGCGGCATATACTCATTACAGTTATGCGATAAGGGATGCGCTTCTCATACTAAATGTGCCGGTAGTCGAGGTACACCTTACGGACATCTCGCAAAGGGATGAATTCAGGCGTCATTCGGTCATCAGCGACATTTGTGCAAAGACCGTTATGGGCAAGGGATTTGCGGGTTATAAAGAGGCTCTTGATTTTTTTTTCGATTTGTTATAAAAAATTCTTGCAATTATTTTGATTTTAGGATAGAATAAATTAGTTAGTTGAACACAGAACATATGGAGGATTGTTTTTTATGATTTCAGCAGGTGATTTTAGAAACGGATTAACACTTGAGATTGAAGGCTCGGTATTCCAGGTAGTAGAGTTCCAGCATGTAAAGCCCGGAAAAGGAGCTGCATTTGTCAGAACCAAGCTTAAGAACATTATCAACGGCGGCGTTGTAGAGCGTACATTCCGTCCTACAGAGAAGTATCCTCAGGCTCACATCGAGAAGAGCGAGATGCAGTATCTCTATGCAGATGGTGATATGTTTAACTTCATGAATACCGAGAACTATGAGCAGATAGCTCTGACCAGTGATCAGATCGGTGACGCATTAAAGTTTGTAAAAGAGAACGATATGGTAAATATGCTTTCATATCAGGGAAAGGTATTCTCCGTAGAGCCTCCTATGTTTGCAGAACTTGTAATCACCGAGACAGAGCCCGGCTTCAAGGGCGACACCGCTACAGGTGCTTCAAAGCCCGCTATCGTAGAGACCGGTGCACAGATTCTTGTGCCTCTGTTTGTTGAGCGTGGAGATAAAGTACAGATTGACACACGTACGGGCGAGTATCTCAAGAGGATCTGATATTATTGTTTTTTCTTGCCATTTCCTTGCCTAGAGGAAGTGGCAAATTTTTATGAAAGGAGCCGTTTTTCGGCAAAGTGTTTAGTGCTATGGAAGAAATAACCGATTTCAAAGGTGATGTTAAAATCTCTGACAGTGTTGTAGCAAGTATAGCAGGGCTGGCAGCTTCTGAAATAAAAGGAGTTCATTCCTTAAGCGGCAACCTGACAAATGAGATAGTTGCAAAGTTCGGCATAAAGAATAATTCAAAGGGCGTTAAGCTGGCAATCGATTCAGGAAACGTCGTAGCCGACATATATGTAAATGTACTTTACGGATACAGTATTCCCGAGGTATCAAAGAAGGTACAGGAAAAGGTAAAGCAGGCCATTGAAAGCATGACAGGTCTTTCTGTTGTGGGAGTAAATGTTAGAATAGTGGGTATCACTGTAAAAGTCTGACTGGAGATTAAATAATGCAGAGGAATCTTAGAAAGCGGCTTCTGGAATTGTTGTTTTTGCGGGAATTTCACGAGTGTGATGAGATTGAGGAGCAGAATCAGCTTTATTTTGATGTTGTTTTACCGAACGAAGGCATAAAAAACGACAATAAAGAAGAAGTGCTTGAAAAGTATAATAAAATATCGGATGTACTTTCGGAAATAGACCAGAGGCTCTCTTCGGAGATACAGAAATGGAGCTTTAACAGGACAGGTCTTGTCGAAAGGAACATTTTGCGTCTTTGCACATATGAGATATTTTATGAGCAGCTTCCCGAAGCTATTGCAATAAATGAAGCCGTTGAGCTTGCAAAGGAATACGGTGGAGCACAGTCGGCCGGTTTCATAAACGGGGTTCTTGCAAAAATTGTAAAAGGGAAAAGCTGAGAGTGCTATGGATAATAAGTCTTTACAGAGTAAAACAGAACATATAAATGAAATACTGAAAAACAGCCTTCCGCAGTCAAAGGAGTACGGAAGGATATGTGAAGCAATGAATTACAGCGTGCTGAACGGAGGTAAGAGACTTCGTGCCATCATGCTGTTAGAGTGTTTCCGGATGTTTTCGATCGACGAAAAGCTTGAAAAGCTTTTGGCGGAGCCTTTTGTTTCAGCTATAGAGTTTATACATGCATATTCACTTGTGCATGACGATCTGCCGGCTATGGACAATGATGTTCTGCGTCGCGGAAAGCCTACAACACATGTTGCGTTCGGACATGCGATCGGAGTTCTTACCGGAGATGCATTGCTTAATTATGCTTTCGAAATCATCGGTAACATATCGGAAAATCCGGAAACGTTTGAAAAGGATTACGGTTTAAGAGTATTAAAGGCATTCAGGATCCTGGCCGGAAAAGCCGGTTACAGCGGCATGATAGGCGGACAGGTTCTCGATACGACGGAAAAATACAGTGAAGACAAGAAGGTAACGGGTTTTGACCAGCTTTCGGAGATAGGCATTGCAGATGAGGATATAGAAAAGATCAAATATATCCTTAGAGTTTATGAGTTAAAGACTTCGTATCTAATTGAAGCGGCTCTTATGTGCGGGGCGGTTTTGGGCGGTGCATCCCAAAAGGATGTAGAAAGTCTTGAGACAGCCGGAAGAGCATTGGGCCTTGCCTTTCAGATAGAGGATGACATCCTTGACATGACATCGGATTCGGAAACACTCGGAAAAAGCGTTAACATAGACGAGAAAAACGGAAAAGAGACAGTAGCAAGGATACTCGGACTTGCAAAGGCCGGAGAGCTTGTAAAGGTCTATACCGCGTTAGCCATAAACGGACTCAGCGCTGTCGGACGTGATAATAAGTTTCTCCTGAAGCTTTTTGAAAGTCTGATATTCAGGAAACTTTAATTATTTTGACGGGGTTTGTCAGAGGTTGAAATGAGCATACTTGATCAGATAAATGAGCCAAATGATATAAAAAACATCCCTGAAGAAAATTACAGGGAGCTTGCTCGGGAAATCAGGAAGTTTCTGATCAGAAAAGTAAGCAATACCGGAGGACATCTGGCCTCAAACTTAGGTACAGTGGAATTGACCATGGCACTGCACCTTTTTTTAAGTTTCCCGGAGGATAAGCTGATATTTGACGTAGGTCATCAGAGCTACACACATAAGCTCCTTACCGGAAGAAAGAACGGATTTGACAATTTAAGACAGTTCGGCGGCATGAGCGGATTTCCCAACCGTAAGGAAAGTCCCTGTGACGCTTTTAATACAGGACATGCATCCACATCCATATCCGTTGCCGACGGTATTGTAAAGGCAAGGGATCTTAAGGGTGAGAAATATAAGGTTGTAGCGGTCATCGGAGACGGAGCGCTTTCGGGAGGTATGGCATTCGAAGCGCTGAATAACGCCGGAAGGCTTAAGTCAAACCTGATAATAGTTCTTAACGATAATAAAATGTCGATATCGGAAAATGTCGGCGGTATGGCGGCATATCTGGGCAAGCTGCGTACGAACTCAAAATATACCGGACTGAAGATGAACATAGAGGAAAAGCTGAAAACTGTTCCTTATATGGGAGATAAGATGGTAAAAAGGATAAAAAAATCCAAGGCATCCATCAAAAGCCTCTTTGTTCCGGGCATGCTTTTCGAAAATATGGGCATTACCTATATCGGACCCATCGACGGGCATAACATTCCGCTTATGCTTAAGGCCTTTGAGGCTGCAGCCCAATCGAGAACTCCGGTAATGGTTCATGTGATAACGAAGAAGGGTAAGGGTTACGGTCCCGCAGAGGAGGATCCCGCAAGCTTCCACGGTGTTGAGCCTTTTGTGCTCTCGACAGGTGAAAAGAAAACAGAAAAATCATGCAAGACCTATACCGACATATTCTCGGAAACAATAGTAGGTATCGGTGAGAGCAATGAGAATATAGTAGCCGTTACCGCAGCCATGGCCGACGGAACAGGACTTAAGGAATGGGAAAGAAACTTCCCCGACAGGTTTTTTGATGTCGGTATCGCCGAAGAACATGCCGTTACCTTTGCGGCAGGTATGGCGTCCGCGGGCTTGCATCCCGTAGTTGCGATTTATTCGACATTCCTGCAGAGATCCTTCGATCAGCTGGTACATGATGTGGCACTTAATTTTCTGCCGGTAACCATATGCGTTGACAGGGCGGGCATAGTAGGCTGTGACGGTGAGACACACCAGGGTATACTGGATCTTTCGTTTCTTTCAAGCATACCGGGCTTTGCCGTGATGGCTCCGAAAAACGCACGTGAGTTTGCGGATATGCTCGTATTTGCTTGTAATTATAACGGACCTGCGGCAATAAGATATCCGAGAGCAAAAGCATTCTACGGATGCGAAACCGACAATCCGATAGAACTCGGCAAAGCGGAGTTCATAAGAAAAGGAGAAAAAGCTGCCGTTATCGCCGTAGGAAAGATGGTCAAGGTCATGGACGGGGTTTTGAAGGAGATTGAGGAAGAAGGCGACAATCTTACGCTTGTTAATGCAAGATTTGTAAATCCGATAGACTTTGAGATGATCGACAGGCTCTGTGAGACTCACGATATCATTATCACGGCAGAGGAAAATGTTAAGCGCGGAGGCTTTGGTGAAGCGGTCGCCGAACATTTGATGGAGAACGGAAGAAAGAACACATTCCTTAACATTTCACTTCCGGACAGCTTCATAGCTCACGGGATACCGAGGGACCTGAGAGATTCCATAGGTTTTGATCCGAAATCATTAAAATGCAAGATTAAAGCGCTTTTGAATACTTAAGCATAAAAAAATAAAAAAAGTATTGACTAACTCTGAAAACGTGGTATAATAATCTTTGTGCTACAAATACCATAACAGTAAGTTTGGCACGAAGTCCACAACTGGAGGGAGGTTTGGTGTGAGATTATGTCAAACGTTATCGTAAAAGAAAACGAGTCATTAGACAGTGCTCTTCGCAGATTCAAGCGTAATTGCGCAAAGGCAGGTATCCAGCAGGAAATCCGCAAGAGAGAGCATTATGAGAAGCCCAGCGTAAGACGTAAAAAGAAGTCTGAAGCAGCTCGCAAGAGAAAGTTCAAATAAGTTTTATATTTTCCCTTTACCGTTATCCGGTAAAGGGATTTTTCTTTTGACGGTTTTTCCTCCCCATTTATTTTGAATTTCATAAGAAAATTGTTGTAAATATAAGTCAAAATTGCTATAATAATAAGATAATAAAACGCTGAAGGCGTTTTCTGGATTACATTGAAAATAAGCAGTGATAAAGAGGACTATATATGGCGATAACCGAAACCATTGTAAATCTTCCGTCTGATATTCTTCAGGCAATATTTGGAGCATGTGACAACTACATAAAGATCATTGAGAAAAACCTTAACGTTACCGTGATAGAGAGAGGCAACGAAATAAAGATAATCGGTGATGAAGTAAATACGGACAAGGCAAAACGCGTTATAAATGAGCTTGCAAAGTTTTCCGGGAACGGAAGCACGATAACGGAACAGAACGTGAATTACTGCCTGTCTTTGGTCTATGAGGACAAGGAGCATGCAATAAATGAAATAGATAAGGAACTTATCTGCTTTACGATACAGGGTAAGCCGATCAAACCCAAGACTTTGGGACAGAAGCAGTATGTTGACCTTATAAGGGATAAGATGATAGTTTTCGGCATGGGACCTGCGGGAACCGGTAAGACTTATCTTGCCATGGCTTGCGCGATAACGGCATTTAAGAATAATGACGTAAGCAGGATTATCCTTACAAGACCGGCTATCGAGGCCGGTGAGAAGCTCGGTTTCCTTCCCGGAGACCTTCAGAGTAAGATAGACCCGTATCTGCGGCCTCTTTATGATGCACTTTATCAGATCATGGGACCTGAAAGCTATCAGAAGAATTCGGAAAAGGGACTCATAGAGGTTGCGCCTCTCGCATATATGAGGGGAAGGACTTTGGATAACGCTTTCATCATCCTGGATGAGGCGCAGAATACGACTCCTGCCCAGATGAAGATGTTCCTTACACGTATCGGGTTCGGTTCGAAGGTTATCATCACCGGTGATCTGACACAGAAGGATCTGCCTCAGGGACAGATTTCGGGACTTGATGTAGCTTTAAAGGTTCTTGAAGGCATAGACGATATCGGGTTCTCGTATATGACCAGCAAGGACGTCGTAAGACACCCGCTGGTACAGAAGATTGTAAATGCTTACGAGAAGTATGAGGCGTCTGCTTTGAAGCACAGGGAAGCACGTTTTGAGAAACGCCGTGACTTCCGGAATAAAAATGACTGAAGATAAGGAATTGTAAAATGAACCTTGTTATTGAAAAAGAAACGGATCCCGGGTTTGACTTTGACTGTGAGGAAGCGGCGCGGTTCATAATAGATAAGGCTCTTGAGTATCTAAAGTGTCCGTATGAAACGGAGTTAAACCTTACGCTTACGGATAATGAGAGCATCAGGCAGATAAACAACGAGTACCGACAGATCGACAGACCTACGGATGTACTTTCGTTTCCTCTGATTGATTTTGAAGAGCCTAATGTATTTCCGGAAGATATGGAGGAAAGAGCCGAAGATTATTTTGATCTTGATACCGGAGAACTCATGCTGGGAGATATCATCATTTCGGTTGAGAAGTGTAAGGAACAGGCGTCAGAGTTCGGGCACCCGGTGTTAAGAGAATTTTCCTTCCTGATCGTGCACAGCATATTGCATCTTTTCGGATTCGACCATATGGAAGACGGAGAAAGGGCAGTAATGGAGGGTCATCAGAAAAAAATACTTGATGAAGCCGGGATCACCCGGTAAAAAATAAAAGAAGGTTACGGATTATGGGAGAGAGTAAGATTTCGTTTTTTGAAAGGATCAAATCCTTTTATACAAACGATGAGACTAAGAAAAAAGCTATTATTTTTACAGCTGCCGGAGCGGCTGTACTGATCGCTGTCATTGTGACGATAATACTGATCGCGAGCGGCGGTTCCGATAAGAAGAATGAAGAAACGGTAAGTGATTCCGGGAGCAAGACATTGGAGAAGGTGAGCGATACCAATACCGGTACTCCGGTTCCTACAGAAGAACCCGAACCGTCTGTGACAGAGGAGCCTACGGCTACGCCGGAACCGACACCCGAACCTACGGCTACGCCTGAACCTACACCCGATATAGCCGAGATACATCTGGCAAAAGGAGAGGTCCAGAGTGCGATAAACGGCAAATGGGTAAGCACGGAAATAGCCAAGCAGCGGCCGATAACCTTTATGTTTAACAATATAAGCGTTGCCAATCCCCAGAGCGGTATAGGCGATGCGGATATTTTATATGAGATTCTTGTTGAAGCCGGCATTACAAGGTGTATGGGAGTTTTTGAAAACCTTACCGAGGAAAATTCCTGCAAGGACAGGATGGGTTCAGCAAGAAGTGCAAGACATTATTTTGTAAGTATCGCTTCGGAATATGATTCAATATTTGTACATTACGGAGAGACCGTTTATGCAACAAGAAAGCTTGAAGCTTTGAAGGTCGATGATCTTGAAGGTACCCATTCCGAGGGCAGTACGGTATTTTACAGGGATAAGAGCATAAAGGCACCTCACAATGCGTTTGCTTCCCTTTCGGGTATACTTAAAGGTATAGAGAAAAAGGGATTTAGGGTTGAACATAAAGATGATTTTGTTCCCCAGCATTTCAGATTTGCATATCCCGAAGAGGATGATCTGACGGGAAGTAATGAAAACAATGTGTCCGGTGAAGATGATGTTGCACAGTCCGGAGCTGAAACACCGCAGCCTGCAGATGCTTTGCAGCCGGTAGATGTTGCAGCACCTCCTGTTACATCCGGTTCGGCAGAGGAAACACCCGAGAGTCTTAATAATGATGCAGCTGCAGAACCCGAGATAGACAGGAACAGGTTTACCTCGGTTGAGCTGGCTGAGACGACTACTCCCGCGACAATGGTGAAGCTTGGATTTTCGTCATATACCTCACCTTATCTGACATACGACGAGGAAACAAAGCTCTATACCAGATACCAGTTCAAGGGTGAACATATCGATTACAATACAAAGCAGCCGCTGAAGTTTAACAATATCATCATTCAGATCGTTCATGAGTTCAACAGGGACAAGAACGGATACCAGGATATTGAGGGCTATAACGATTATAAGGATATGTCCAAGAATGTTCAGGGAAAGGTTACAGGCAAGGGGTATTATATATGTGAAGGTAAGTGCATGGAGATAACCTGGACAAAGTGTGAAAAGGATTATACCTGCAATTACTACACACCCGAAGGAGAATTGCTTAACCTTCGTCCGGGAAAGACATTCATAGCAGTATATCCTGATTTCAGAGTTGAAAACCTTGAAATCAACTGATAAAAAATCATAGAAACAATCGGAAAATAACAACATGGAAAAAACGAAAAAATCCGGCTTTCTGCTTCAAGGCGGTATCCTGGCGGCGGCAGGACTGTTTACCAGGTTTATCGGTATGCTTTACCGTATCCCGTTGACGAGGGTTGTCGGAAGAGAAGGCATGGGCTATTACAGTAATGCCTATGAGATTTACAATATAGCATTGCTTATTTCCTGCTACAGTGTTCCCGTAGCGGTATCAAAGCTTATTGCCGATAAGGACGGCAGAGGGGAATATGTCAACGCGTCAAGATATTTTAAGTATGCATTGTTTGTTTCATCCGCAATAGGTCTGACGGTCTCAGTACTTGTTTACATTTTTGCCGAGGAGATTGCCGGTGTATTTGAATACCCCAGCAGCGTGCTGCCGTTAAGGGTTCTTGCACCTACAATATTTGTTTTCTCATTTCTTGGAGTTTTAAGAGGTTTCTTTCAGGGGAAGAAAACAATGGTTCCTACGGCGATAAGCCAGATAGTTGAACAGATATTTAATGCGATCGTCAGTGTTTGGGCAGCCTACTGGCTTGTAAACTCCGCTACCGAGGCGACGGAACGCGCATCACGCGGAGCTGCGGGCGGTACTTCGGGTACTCTTTCGGGAGCAATATGCGGACTGATACTTCTGGTGTTCATGTTCATCAGACAGCGAAAGAAAAACAAGGAACTGATACTCAGTGATGCAACAGGCAAAGTGGACAGTGCCGGAACCATATGCAAAGCGATCATACTTACGATGATTCCGATCGTCCTGAGCCAGACCATTTACCAGATAAGCGGTATCATTGATTCATATATATTCTCGAATGCAATGGTAAAGAAAGGTTTTACGGAGAGCTACAGATCGATATTATATGATGCTTATTCCAACAGATATAAATGGATGTACAATGTACCGGTAGCAGTCGCTTCGGCATTCGGTGTGACCATAGTTCCGAATCTGTCGGCTTCATATGTTAAAAGGGATTTCGAAGGCATTAAGAGAAAGATAGCATCGGCTGTTAAGGTTAATATGCTCATTGCTTTTCCTGCAGCTGCAGGTCTCGGGTTTCTTTCAAAGCCAATATTGCTGTTGATGTTTAACAACGAAGACGACCTTTTGGGACCCGAGCTTTTAACGCTCGGCTGCTGTGCAGTTGTTTTCTTTGCGCTGTCGACACTTACAAACGGAGTTCTCCAGGGTATCAATAAAATGAGAAAGCCGGTAATACATGCGGCTGTGGCTCTGGTGATACACATTATTGCACTTCAGTTCATGCTCTGGAATCTGGATCTCGGAGCAAAGGGCATGGTTCTCGCAAATATGCTTTACGGTTTATGTGTATGCATATTTAACTGGATATCAATTAAGAAAGCGATGAACTATAAGCAGGAGATACTCAGGACGTTTATACTGCCGGGTATATGTTCGCTGATCATGGGATTCTCCTCATATCTGCTTTACCAGCTGCTATGCAGGGCGATATTTAATCATGTGGTCATGGTAGTACCCGTTATCGTGTATGCGGTTATTATATATGGCGCACTGCTCATAATTACAAGGACTGTTACGAAGGAAGAGCTTAAGAGCATGCCGATGGGAACAAAGGTGATAAAGCTGTTTACGAAGCTGCATTTACTTAAGTGATTAGGCAATGTAAAATATCTAGTGTCATTCTGAGCGAAGCGAAGCATCTTTAGACATGACATTTGTGATGTGAGGGAACTGATCATGCCGGAGAAGGTATATGACAAGATCATAATCGGCGGCGGAGCGGCCGGCATAATGGCGGCTTATTCGGCATGTACCGCAAACAGGCAGGGGAGTGCTCCAAAGGTACTTATCCTGGAAGCAAACGATAAAGCGGGCAAGAAGCTGACGGCGACCGGAAACGGTAAGTGTAATTTTACAAACCTGTTTCAGGAAAAAGACTGCTACAGGAGCAGTGACAGTGAAAAAGCCTATAGGATCATAAATAAATTTGATAACGTCAAAACGATCGATTTGTTTAAAAATATCGGTATCCCATACCGGGAAAGAAATGGTTACTGTTACCCTTACGGAGAACAGGCAAGAACCTTCAGGGATATTTTTGTAAATACTGTCCGGTCACTGGGAGTAACGATCCTTACCGAGAAGAAGGTAAAGGATATCGTAAGGAAAGACGGGAAATATTCCGTAACCTGTGAGGACGGAAGCAGTTACGTTTCAGAAAAGCTTATCATATCCTGCGGAGGAGCAGCTGCACCTTCGTTCGGCAGTGACGGTTCGATATTTAAGCTTCTGAAAAAGATGGGGCTTGACATATTAAAGCCGGAACCTGCGTTATGCGGACTTAAGCTGGATCATAAAGCTTTAAAGAGGATCGACGGTGTAAGGGTTAAATGTAATTGCAGCCTTTTTTCGGAAAAAGAAAAGGCTCCGGTATATGAAGAAAGCGGAGAGGTTATTTTTAACAAAAAAGGCATAAGCGGTATCCCGGTCATGAATCTCAGCAGATTCGCGGTGAACCTTTTAAAAACAGGGGAAAAGCCGGAGCTTCAGCTTGATCTTTTTCCGGATACGGAGATCAGTGAGTTAAAGGAATATATCTCGTCGCTTTTACAGAAGTCGGGACTGACCCTGGGAGTCTCGCTTTCGGCATTCGTTAACGATAAGCTTGTCGGAGTACTGATAGAGGAAGCCGGATTAGATCCAAAAAGATGTCCGAAGGACTATGATCCGGCAATGATAAGAAAGGCTCCGGGAGTTCTTGCTTCAAAGTTTAAACAGATAAAAATGAATATTACCGACAGCAACGGTTTTGAAAACGCCCAGACCACACAGGGCGGGGTGCTGTTGAAGGAAATAGACGAAAAAAACATGGAATGTATTAAATATCCGGGCATGTATCTGGCAGGGGAAGTGCTTGATGTGGACGGTATGTGCGGCGGATATAACCTGCAGTGGGCCTGGTCGACAGGCTATATTGCTGGGCGGGGTTAAGGTGGCAACGGATAGGCCGTTGACATATATTTTTCATATCATAAGGAGGATAGGAAAATGAAAAGAAGAAGGATTTTTGTCTCTTCACTGATCGTGCTTTCACTGGTTTTATCGCTTGTGTTTGAAGCTTTTGTGCTTCCGGATAATGCGGTAAATGCAGCTGAAGAGAAGGTTGTAAGCCTGAAAGCTTCAAAGCTTAAGAAAGCTAAAGCAAACACGGACATAATCTATGGCGGTAAGAAGCTTTCAAAGAAGGGTTTTTATGTAGTTGGCAAGTATTATGGCGATGAATATGAATTCATTTATGTTCCCGCTAAAGTGTTTGCAAAGAAGGCAGGTATAAAGCTTTCAGTTAAGAAAAACAAGGTAACACTTTCAAAAGACGGTGTAAAAGTTACTTTTACCATAGGAAAGTCTGCTTATACGTTAAAGGGCGGTTCGGAAACGATGAAGGAATCGTTTGTAAAATCGGTTAAGAAGAACAAGACTCTTTATGTTCCGATAAATGTTTTCGCAGGTCTTCTTGAAAACACAGGTGTGGCAACCGAGTATTATGTTGAATATTTTTGTGATAAGACAGAAATCGTCTTTAATGCAATGGATAGTGCGGTAGTATCCGGAGGCTGGGCAGATACTGAAACACTGGAAGTTCCTGTAGCTGTACGTAATTATTTCACCATATATAATGCAGACTACCAAAATGATGTTAAGATAGTTCCTATGGTCTGCATCAAGAAACAGATCGTTGCCGGAACAAATTATGCTATTGTCTGCAGGGTAACAAGACCTGAAGGAAAAGAAGAATTTGGTGTAGCTATAGTATATGTTGATCTTCAGGGCGATGTAACCGTGACAGATTATGGAACAAGCGGTATCGAAACAAACTTTAACGGTCTTGACGGTGGTTGGAGAGCTTCCGATGAATTTGAAATCGATGATAAGGTAAAGACAGCATTCTCAAAGGCTATGGAAGGGTTTGTAGGTGTTGATTATAAGCCTATCGCAGTCCTTGGTCAGCAGGTAGTTGCAGGAAAGAATTACTGCGTATTGTGTTCTGCAAAGGGTGTATATCCCGGAGCTGAAGAAGCATATGCACTGGTTTATGTTTATGTTGGATTTGACGGCAGTGCACAATTAATTGATATAGCTGAATTTTTAAACAAAAAGGTGACTGTTCCCGATGATGACCCTGTAATCATTGGCGATCCCGAACCCGAA
>JAEEVO010000088.1 GCA_016290905.1 Lachnospiraceae bacterium
CGGTAACACGGGTTCGATTCCCGTCGGAGTCACTTTAAAAAGCGTTTTTTCAAAAATGCTTTTTTATTAGCTTTTTGGACCTTTAGCTCAGTCGGTCAGAGCAACCGGCTCATAACCGGTCGGTCCTGGGTTCGAGTCCCCGAAGGTCCATTTGCTTACCTAAACGGTAAGCTGTGTTTTTATTCGGCCTAGTGGCTCAGTTGGTTAGAGCGCCGCCCTGTCACGGCGGAGGTCGTCGGTTCGAGTCCGATCTGGGTCGTGAAATACTTAAAAATTTTAGCGAAAAAGTCGAGACTTTGTCTCGACGCCGCGTTAAGAAATTTCTAAGCACCGATAACATATGGATGCACTTTAAGCTTAGAAATTTCTAAGCACCGGTAACAATATGGATGCAGTAAAAAAGGAGACCGCCGCGGTCTCCTTTTTTTACTGCAATCTTTTGGATTTTACGTGTACCTTGGAATTACACCTCTTGATATAATCATCTATGCTTGCGAAATCATCCGCATGCACAACCCTCATGAAAGCAAGGAAAAATGTCATGTCGAAATTCTTTACCTCGTCGATCATAAGCTCCATTGCGTTGTCTTTTTCAAATGCCGGCCTGTAGGGACGTTCCGATACAAGCGCCGCATAAACATCGCATATTCTCAGTATCCTTGAACCGACCGGTATCATCTCGCCCTTTATGTTATCGGGATACCCCGAACCGTCAAAGTTCTCATGATGATGAAGGATCATGTTCCTAAACTCCTCATCACCTATTTTTTTCTTGCTTAAGAAATTGTAACCGAGGGTGGGATGTCGTCTGACGTATTTGATCTCCTCTATCCTCAGCACACCTTCCTTACGTCCGTAAAGCAGTCCGCTTATCTGAAGCTTTCCTATGTCATGCACTATACCGGCATCCGCAACCCTGCTCCTGAACTCACTGTCAAACCCGAGCTCCTCCGCAAGCCGCAACGCCAGATTGGCAACCAGTATCCCATGATCGATCGCTTCTTCAGTATCCTCTAAAGCCGCCTTTTCCAGGTCCATATCGGATTCCGTCTCGTTTCCGAAGACATCATCCTCCACACTGAAAAGAGACAAAAGCTCTTTTTTACCCCTGTACATATACTAAAACTCCTCTTTAAAAAGCGTTTTTCTTACGCTCAGCCATTTCATTTATCCTGCTGATGTATTCGGCAACATTCTTTACATTCTCCACTCTGCCGAAACGTCTTCCGTTTGTCATGTTCCTGTCAATGAATTTCGAAGAAGCTCCGGCTCCCAAAGCAAGTATCATCTGAACCTCTTCCATGATCAGGATATTATAAAGGCCTTCCTTCCCTCTGTGGGCATAACCGATGTTTTCAAGATTTTCCGTCATATTCTTCTGGCGGTAAAGATAATACGGTTCATAGCCCCTGTCCATGCAAAAGTCTGCGGCGTACTCAACCATCCGAGCCACATCCTTTGCCTCCATACTGCTGTAATTCTCTTTTTCGGTTGTCAGCTTTGCCGCCCTTTTCAACGCCAGTGTATGAACCGTTATCGAATCGGGAGAAAGCTTTCCGACCTCATCAAGAGTGTATTGCATATCTTCGAAAACCTCACCGCTCAGCCCCGCGATAAGATCCATGTTTATATTGTCAAAGCCTGCTTTTCTTGCGAGCATAAAGGCTTCGACCGTCTGCTCTGCGGTATGGCGTCTGCCTATAAGATCAAGCGTTTTCTGCCTCATGGACTGTGGATTGATCGATATCCTCGTTATCCCCTCTTCCTTAAGCATTTGAAGCTTTTCTTCATCAATGCTGTCCGGTCGTCCCGCTTCTACCGTAAACTCCAGGACACTTTCCATGTCAAAGCATTCCTTAACCTTATCGATCACCGATTTCAGCTGACCGGTTGTGACTGCTGTAGGCGTCCCGCCGCCGAAATATACCGTCTGGAGCTTTTTATCCTTTAACAGACTGCAGGTGCTCTCAATCTCCTTTTTCAGCGCGTCTATATAATCCTGCACCATACTGGCGAACCTGTCTATCGGATGAGAACCGAAGGAGCAGTAATTACATATGCTTGGGCAGAACGGTATACCCACATAGAGACTGTAACCGTTCTTATAGTCGATACTGCCGAGCAGCTCCAGTTCCCTTGCCGCAACCTTCTGTGCCATACCCGCTTTCCTTGGTGAGCACAGATATTCGTCCATCATATAGGAAATATTTCCTACGGTATTGTTCTTAAGCCGTTCGAAACATAATTTCGTAGGGCGCACACCCGTAAGTATACCCCATGGCAGAGTCCGTCCGGTCTTTTTTGAAAGTTCTCTGTACAAGCCTCTTAAAAGCTGATTCTTATATGCTCTTTTCTTTCGTTTTTCATAGACCATGTTACTGTCGGGAACATCCGCATATGTAAAGGACTCTTCCCTGACCGGTTCTCCGTTTAAGAAGATCTTAAACCAAAGATCGTCAAGTTCAAGATCTATGACGAAGTTTTCCTCCGGAACCTCCGCGGCCTCCTCTTTCCCGCCGTAGTTTATCTCAATATCGGTCTTTGGGAAAAAGGATCTGATCAAAGGACCGACTTCCTGCGAAAGATCAAGCCCTGAAATATTTACTTTCACTTGCAATATCGGTAGCCTCCCCATGTCCGGGATAACACCGGGTGTTCCCCGGAAGTGTCAAAAGCTTATGCGTTATGGAATAATACAATTCTTCCTCGCTCCCGGTAGGAAGGTCCGTTCTTCCTATACCGCGTTTGAACAGTGTATCTCCGCAAAAGATGACATCATCCTTTTCAAAGTAGAAGCATACGCTTCCCTTTGTGTGTCCTGCGGTAAAAATCGTTTTAAAGCTCATTCCGAATGTTTCTACGACCTCTCCGTCATCAAGAAGCCTGTCCGGAGTAACGGTAACCGGCCGTCTTACCCTTTTCGAAACATTAAGATCGTCATCCGCTAAAAGTACGGCTTCTTTCCTGCCGGCATAGATTTCTGCGCCGGTCAGCTTTTTCAGTTCGTTTACTCCCGTGATATGATCGAAATGCCCATGTGTGAGCAATATTGCCCCGCAGGACAGTCCAAGTTCGTTAAGCCTGTCATATACTTTATCGGCACAATCGCCCGGATCGATAACATATGCTTTTTTTATATCCGGATCCCAGACTATATAACAATTGACCTGCATAGTGCCGAGTTCCATTTGTTCTGTTCTCATCTCAGCCTCCCATGGCTCTGTCTACCGCTATTACACTTTCCACATTCTTAAGCTTTGATATGATCATGTTAAGAGTCTCGGTATCCTTTATATTAAAGCTTACGGCTATGGTTGCGGTATCCTGTTTGCCTGCGCGGGCATTTACAGATGAGATCGTTATGTTGTTTTCGGTAAGCACCTTGGATACGCCCAGCAATACTCCGGGTCTGTTCTTTGCGTAAATACTTACCTCTGCAAGGAACAGCTTATCCTCCTTGGGATCCTCGGCCGTATTCCACTCCAACGGCTGAAGGCGCTTTCTTTCCATCTCGGAGAGACAGAGTATGTTATGGCAGTCCGTTCTGTGTACGGATACGCCACGTCCTCTGGTCGTGAAGCCGACTATCTCATCTCCCCTTACGGGTGAGCAGCATTTCGAGAAATGTACGGCAACATCGTTTACTCCCTGAACTATGACACTGCCCTTAACGATAACCTCCGGCTTTTTCGCCTTCTTGTCGGGAAGTGTTTCCAAAAGCTCCTCATCAGTCATCTCATGAGGATGACGCTTATCGTATTCATCCTGGAGCCTGGATAAGACCTGACCTTCCTTGAGCGCCCCGTGTCCTATGGATGCATAAATGTTATCCCAGTCCTTGTAACCGTATTTCTTGATAACAACATCCTGATACTCGGGCTTTAAAAGGTCCGAAGGCTGTATTCCCTTTGATTTGCAAAGGGCAAGGAACATGTCCTTTCCTCTCTGTATGTTGTCCTCACGGTTTTCCGACTTAAACCACTGGTTGATCTTATTCTTTGCCTGTGTGGTCTTTACTATCTTAAGCCAGTCGAGTGACGGTCCCTTGGAATTTGCTGAGGTGATGATCTCAATCTGATCGCCGTTCTGGATAACGTAATCGTTCGGAACCATCTTGTTGTTGACTCTGGCTCCTATCATCTTGTTTCCGACCGCACTGTGTATGCTATAGGCAAAATCTATCGGCGTCGATCCTACCGTCAGGTTCTTTACCTCACCGGTAGGCGTAAAACAGAATACGCTGTCCGAGAAGAGGTTAAGGTCATCCTTTAAGAGCATCAGGAATTCCTTGTTATCGGAAAGATCCTGCTGCCATTCCAGTATCTGACGAAGCCATGTAAGCTTTTCCTCTTCGGAATCCGGACTCATCCTTCCTTCGGGATCGACCTTGTATTTCCAGTGAGCTGCGATACCGTATTCCGCGGTACGGTGCATGTCGAAGGTCCTTATCTGGATCTCGAAGGGCTGACCGCTGTGGCTGATGAGCGTTGTATGAAGGGACTGATACATATTTGGCTTGGGCATTGCAATATAATCCTTGAAACGTCCCGGAATGGGCTTGTACATTTCATGGATCACGCCGAGAGCCGCATAGCAGTCCTTAATATCGTTTACTATTATCCTGACGGCAAAAAGATCGTAAACCTGATCAAGCGTCTTGTTCTGTGTCACCATCTTTTTGTAAATGCTGAAGAGATGCTTTACCCTGCCGTTTACCTTCGCGTCAATATTCGCATCCTTGATGTGGTTGCTTACCTCTTCAGTGATCTCGTGGATGAAATCCTCCTGATCGGCAAGCTTCTTCGCAACATTCTCGGAAAGTTCCTTATATACACTCGGTTCTATATACTGGAGAGAAAGATCGTCCAGTTCTATCTTGATCTTTGAAATACCGAGCCTCTGGGCTATGGGAGCATAGATGTCCATCGTCTCTCTCGCCTTTTCATACTGCTTGTGAGGCGGCTGATATTTCAGTGTACGCATATTGTGAAGGCGGTCGGCAAGCTTTATGAGGATGACACGGATATCCTTTGCCATGGCAAGGAACATCTTTCTTAAGTTTTCCGCCTGAAGCTCAACCTTATCCGCAGAATAATTGAGTTTTGTAAGTTTCGTGACACCGTCCACCAGAAGCGCTATCTCAGAACCGAACTCTTTTTCAAGCTCCTCCTGAGTAACGACGGTATCCTCGACAACGTCATGCAGCAAACCCGCAACTATGCTCTCGATATCAAGCTCAAAATCCGCCAATATCAGTGCTACGCATACAGGGTGTATGATATAGGGCTCCCCCGATTTTCTCTTTTGATCCTTATGTGCCTCATATGCAAGCTTATAAGCCTTGTCTACAAGCTCCAAGTCGGATGAAGGGTGATATTGCTGTATTCTCTTTTTAAGTTTTTCATAGAGTATCCCCGGCTCCGTAAAATCCGCCGGTATTTCCATCATAGGCCTGTTTATATCCATAATCTACCTCTGAAGCTCTTTCTTTATCCAGTCCTCTGCAGTTCTTTACTGCCTTATTTTCCGTTCTCTGTTGAAAATACATACTTTGTTATGCTGTGGAACTCTTCTCCAGCCTTAAGAAGCGGTGATTCAAAATTCTTCTCATTTATGGAATTGGGGAAATACTGCGTTTCAAGACATACTCCGCATCTGCGTGAATACTTTACTCCGCCCTTTCCTGTCTGGTTAACTATGAAATTACCTGCATAGAACTGTACTCCGGGAAGATCGGTATATACGGACATACGTCTCCCGCTCTCTTCCTCTGAAAGAACGGCTATCTGTTCAAGCTTTCCCTTTGCCTTATCGAGTACAAAGTTGTGATCGTATCCGCCGCCGAAACGAAGCTGCTCAAAGTCGTCATTGATCCTGTCCCCGATAACAATGGCGGTAGTGAAATCAAACGGAGTTCCCGCTACCGTTGCCAGCTCTCCCGTAGGGATGCTTTCATTGTCGGCGGGAGTATATTCTTTTGCGTTTATCCAAAGTTTATGGCTCATGGCC
Source organism: Lachnospiraceae bacterium (assembly GCA_016290905.1). Lineage (GTDB taxonomy): Bacteria > Bacillota > Clostridia > Lachnospirales > Lachnospiraceae > RUG11977. The sequence goes on from JAEEVO010000088.1 coordinate 6,010, forward strand.
GATCCCGAGTCATGTCCCTTAAGGTTAAAATACGAATGATTAGTGGGGTTGTATACGGTGTCCTTGTCGGATACCGCAAAGTATTCTATCTCAAGTCCGTTGTTTTCAGTCAGTCTGTAGATGACATCAGCCTTTAAGTTCCCGGGGAAGCCCTGATCCATGTCCGGGCTTTCAAGCGAGAACTTTACGGCGTTCTCATCTTCAAGTACCTCTGCGGTAAACATCTTCTTATTGAAGCAGGTCTCAAAGTCACTGTGAAGGTTATTATGTCCGTTGTCATTTTTAGCCAGAGTATAAAGCTCCCCGTTTATGCAGAACTGTGCACCGGCGATACGGTTTGCGTTCCTTCCGATAGTGCTTCCGAAGAATGAAGGGTTTACCTGATATGATGCCAGATCATCAAATCCGAGCACTACATCAGCCGTTTTCCCGTTCCTGTCGGGTACAAAGAGCGATTTTAATATAGCGCCGTAATCTATGACCTCTGCTATCATGCCGTTAGGATTGGTTATCCTGTAAAGTGTTACCTTTTCTCCTTTTTTTGTTACGCCAAAGCTTTCTGTTGTAATGCTCATATGATATGTCCTCCTGTCAAAGTCACCTCGAAAACGCCTTCAGCGTTTCCTCGGTAACAAAACGATGCTCCGCATCTGTTTTGTTATAAAACTACTATAAATATTGATTATAACAAAAAAATCAGTTTATGACAACTGATTTTTTTGTTTTGGTTAATTTGCCTGTTTTTCTTTCCGTCTGTATGTGGTAAAGTAAAATTCCATATCGAAGCAGGTTTGCTCCTCGCCTTCCTCAACGCATTCCCATTCCTCGTCATTATCGAGATTCGGAAAATATGCATCAGCCTCATAAGCGTAGTTTATCTTGGTGATTATGGCTGTATCACAGAGCGGAAGGAACTCTTTGTAGATGCTTTCCCCGCCAATTATGAATATGTCGTCGGTATCCACATCCTTTAGCAGCTCCAGAAGCTCTTCCTTACTGTGAACTACCTCAGCGTCTTTTACGGTATAGTTCATGTTGTGAGAAAGGATAATGTTCCTGCGCTGCGGCAAGGGTCTTCCTCCGGGGAAGGTGTCCATTGTCTTTCTTCCGAGAACTACCGCTCTCCCTATGGTTAGTTTTTTAAAGTTTATCTGGTCGGCACGGATACTTGCAAGGAGCCTGCCCTTGTAGCCTATGGCCCAGTTTTTGTCTACGGCTGCGATTAATTTCATTGTATTATTCTCCTTACACGGCTATCGGTATATTGGTTACCTGTTCACCGAATGTGTAGTTTTCGAGTGCGACATCATCCTTTGTGAACGAATAAAAATCCTTCTTTTCGGGATTGAGCCGGAATGTGGGTGCAGGATATGTCGGACGCTTGATCAGCTCTTTTATTATCTCAATATGACGGTCATAAATATGTGCATCAGCTATAACATGAATGAATTCACCAACCTGCATGTCGCAGTGTCTCGCTATCATATGTACAAGCACGGCATACTGGCATACGTTAAATGCATTCGCGGCAAGGATATCCTGTGAACGCTGGTTCAGTATTGCATTGAGGATAAGCTTTCCGCCGTCCTTCGGTTTCGTTACGTTGAAGGTCATGCTATAGGCACACGGATAAAGCATCATCTCAGAAAGATCCTGATGTACATAGATGTTTGTGATTATTCGGCGGCTGAAAGGATTGTTCTTCAGGTCGTAAAGGACACGGTCCACCTGATCGAACATCCCCTCCTTATATTTATGCTTTACGCCCAGCTGATATCCGTAGGCTTTTCCGATGGTGCCGTTCTCGTCTACCCACTGATCCCAGATATGGCTTCCGAGTTCGCTTACCTTGTTTGATTTTTTCTGCCATATCCAGAGTATCTCGTCGGTAGCGGTCTTTATCGGTACCTTTCTCAGGGTCATTGCCGGAAACTCCTTGCTAAGGTCATAACGGTTTACCACACCGAATTTTTTAATAGTATATGCCGGAGTCCCGTCCTCCCAATGCGGGCGTACCTTTTCATCCTCCGTACTGGTACCGCTCTCCAGTATCTCATTGCACATTTTTATAAACAGATCGTCAGCTACACTCATTTTCAGTCCTCCTCGTATAACAATTGAAGCTTTCCAAATTAATACCTATGAGTCACAAACATAAGTGTATATCATTTACCGAAAAGTTTCAAGCATATAAAACAAAAAACTGCGATTCTCCAATGGAAGAGGGTATCGGCACCTCCTCTGCCGCGATCACGGTCAGTCAGAAGCATCCGATACCCTCTTCCGGTAGGGGATAGAGCCTGTCAGTGCTACAAGTTCGAAGACAGGCATTCGGATAATGTCAGATTTCAGCGAACCTCTTTATATTTGAGGCATTCGCATATTTTGTGCGGTGTCCGTCAGCCTGTACTACAAGTGTAGGGGCAGCCATGATACCCCACTCCTTGGCAAGCTCGGGATTCTCTTCCGCGTCAACTATCGTATACTCTTTTCCGTCAAGATACTGCTTTGCAAGTCTGCAGTTGGGGCAGGTCTTGGTTGTGAAAAGATACAATCCGTCACCGGTAAGCTCATTTATTTTTGAATTAACGTTTCCTTCAATCTTTTCGATATCAACCGGCTCAGTATTCTTGTCAAGATCGACTGCTATATCGTCGGTATTGTAATTGCAGCAGCCTGCGCCAAGTGAGAAACGTGTTGACTTCTCAAGCGAGTACTCTGTCCTGTTCTTGTATTCCTGGGACTTTCCTGCATTCCAGTTCTGTACAGGTCTGTAGTAACCCGTGATCCTTGAGTAAACCTCCGCATTCTCACCGCAGATCGGGCACTTAAACTGTTCACCGGTCAGATAGCCGTGGTTCTTGCAGATGGAATACGTAGGTGACATCGTATAGTAAGGAAGCTTATAGTTCTCTGCAATGGTACGTACAAGCTTTGCAGCCGACTCCCATGAAGGAAGCTTCTCGCCTATGAATGCATGGAATACGGTACCGGACGTGTAAAGAGTCTGTAAACGATCCTGGATATCAAGAGCCGCAAATATATCCTCCGTAAACTCAACAGGAAGATGTGAGCTGTTTGTATAGTAAGGAGTATCGCCCTTTGCTCCGGCTGTCCTGATGTCCGGCCAACGCTTCCTGTCGTGCTTTGCAAGACGGTAGCTTGTGCTCTCTGCGGGAGTTGCCTCAAGGTTGTAAAGGTCTCCGTACTCTTCCTGATAATCCGAAAGCCTTTCTCTCATATGTTTAATAACTTCCTCTTTTAATTCCTGTTTCTTCTTTTCTTGAGGGTCTTTTCCGAGGCACTTTGCGTTAAGTCCGACT
>JAEEVO010000089.1 GCA_016290905.1 Lachnospiraceae bacterium
GAATGCTCCATGAGCAGCTGAAGCCGCATTTCCTTTACAATTCGCTCGAGACCATAGGATATCTCGCGATGGAAGACGGCGCCGAAGATGTGCGCAAAGCCCTGGAAACGCTCGGCAGCTTCTACCGCAACTTCCTGAGCAAGGGCGAAAGGGAGATCCCCTTAAGGACCGAAATCAGCATAATAAAGGATTACCTGGCGCTGCAGAAGCTCCGTTACGGCGACATTCTGACGGATGAATACGATATAGCCGAGGATACGCTGAACTGCAGGATCCCGAAGCTCATACTCCAGCCCATCGTCGAGAACAGTATCTATCACGGCATCAGGCTGAAGGGCGAGATGGGACTGATCCGCATTTCAAGCCGCTTCGTGGACGGTCTGCTGCACCTTTCGGTATATGACACCGGAATCGGAATGCCGCAGGAACAGATCGACGAGATACTTTCAAAGAAGCAGTACAACGGCGACACGGACTCGGCCTTCGCGGATATCTACGATACTTCGGACAGCTTTGGCCTCTGGGGTACTATCGAGCGTGTACGCGGCTTCTGTGAGAACGACGATGTCGTGAGTATCAGGAGTGAACAGGGCGAGTTTACGGAAGTTGAATTCGTTATAAAGCCCAGAACCCGTTGATACGTTGCGGGGAAAGATTTATGATAGATATATGAGGATTCAAGAGGGGGAAACAGGATGTACAGAGTTATGCTGATTGACGATGAACTGCCGGTCAGAAAGCTGATGCTTTCTTCGATCGACTGGGCGTCGCTCGACATGGAGGTCGTGGGGGAAGCGGCCAGCGGGATCGAGGCGATCAATGTCATCGACGACATGCGCCCGGATATCGCCTTTGTCGATATCTCGATGCCTTTCATGAACGGTATCGAGTTCACGGAGGTGGCCACAAAGAACTATCCCGAGCTGATCATCATAATCATGACGGCGTTCGACAAATTTGAATATGCGCGCAAATGCGTGAGTCTTCCGGTCTTCGACTATATGCTGAAGCCCATGGTACGCACCGAAGTCACCGACACTCTGCTCCGCGCCAAGGCACGTCTCGACGCACGTCTCGGCGACCGCAGCAAATCGCTTGTATTCGGTTCGGCTGCGCCTCAGGACGATTCGGCCGATGAAGGAGGCTCCGTCAGCGAACAGATTATGCGCTACATCGAGGCCAATTACACGGATTCCTGCGTAAACCTGACCTCCGTAGCCCAGCAGTTCGGTTTCAGTTCGAGCTATCTCTCCCGCAAGTTTAAGCAGGAAACAGGCCGCAATTTCCTCGAATATCTGACCGAATGCCGCATGAAGAAGGCCATCGAGCTGGCCGAAAACAATGTTAAGATGTACAAGGCCTCCGCGGCCGTCGGGATACCCGATCCGAACTACTTCGGACGGTGCTTTAAAAAATTTACAGGCAAGGGTTATTCGGAGTATGTGCGATAAGCGAATGCACTCAGCCGGCGAAGCCGTATACGAAAAAATCGGTGCGATGCAAGTCAAAGACTTGTGATCTCACCGATTTATCGTATAGAAGCGCGACGCGCGCTGAGTGCTGAGTGAACGTTCATCGAGCGAACTGCGTTCGCGAGACGTCCTCTTATTGTGCAGCTTCCACGCAGGCCTTTACTACATCTCCGAAAGGATCCTTGGTACCTGTACGGTTGATCAGACCCATCTCATTCGCATTTCCGTTATCCCAGATGAAACACGTAATGCCGTATTCTTTGGCAGTCTTTACAACTGTCGAATACCACTTTATACGCTCATCATTGTTTCCGTTTAAGTCTGCTCCAAATTCGCCGATGATCACGGGTATCTTTGTCCTGTTATCGCCTCTGGTCTCGAAAGCCTCAGCGATCATTCCTATGATCCCGTTCACTTCTTCAATCTTATCGGCACTCATCTTCTTCATGCTGTGCCCCATCGTGAATTCATAAGGTTCATAGAAATGCACCTGTCCGATTATGTGATCCTTTACTGTATCAGACGGTGCAGCATACTGATACAATGCATCCGGGAAATTTCCTCCGGCATAGGTGTTGCAGATCAGATTTCTGGTCGAATTCCTACCGCCAGTCTTACGTACGGTATCTACAAAAAGCTGGTTATATTCGTTGATGATCCGGAATGCATCCATATCTGCACCATCCGCCCAGTGACTTTCCGCATCGAGCATCTCGTTAAAGCCCTCGAAAAGAAGCTCCTGGGGGTAATTAATGAATTCGCCTGCTATCTGTGCCCAGATCTTGGAAAACAGCTCGTTATTCTTGTCAAAATTATCCTCTGATGCAAAGAGCCATTTATCCCTGTCGGATTCATAGGCACCGCAATCGTGGTGAACGTTGATGATGCAGTACATATCGTTGGCCAGAACCCAGTCAACTACTTCTTTTACCTTGCCCATCCACTCGGGATCGATATTGCCCTCTTCGTCAAAATGATACATCCAGGTCACCGGTACTCTTACAGCGCCAATGCCCATTTCCTTGAGACGTTTGAAGAGACTCTCGTCAACAAGGGGATTGCCCCATGCCATCATGAATTCTTTGGGGCTCTTTCCGTCCAGCCATCTGCCTGTGGCATCAAGATAATTGCCCAGGTTCCAGCCGATCTTCATATTCTCAACTGCCGAGAAAGCGTCCTCGCTTGCGGGGGCCTTCTTTACGGTAATCTTGCACTTATAGGTCTTCCCGTTGTATTTCGCGGAAATAGTTGCTTTTCCGGCTTTCTTCGCGGTCACGATGCCGTCCTTTACGGTCGCCACCGCCTTCTTCGAAGTTTTCCAGGTAATATCGCCCTTGGCGTTCTTCAGTGTCAGCTGATAGGTATCGCCCACATAGACCGTGACCTTCTTCTTGTTCAGCTTCACACTCGCAGCCTCAGCCTTAGTCGGAGCTATCGTTCCGACAATGGCAAACGCCATGGCCAGACATAATATGATCGATAACAGTTTTTTCTTCATACGTTATCCGCCTTTCTTCCTTTTGTTTTCGTGAGCATTTCCCGCGTTTGATTTTTGTTTGTGTGCTTATATACACTGTGTGCGATTATTTTATCATACGTTTCCGCTTGCCGCAAGTTTATAATCGTTAACCACATTGCAAATAATTGGTTGACAATCCTCCCGCATGTGCTATACTTTCTTCCGGTACAAATAAACAAGCAATATTATCCGGATAAAAATTATGAATACCAAAGAAAAACTATTAGAGCTTTTTGAACAGAACACAGGCGAATATCTCTCAGGTGAAGAGATCGCATCTAAGCTGGACATTTCGCGTACCGCCGTATGGAAGGCCGTGAACGCGCTTCGTACGGACGGCTGCAATATCGACGCGGTGCCGAACCGGGGCTACTGTCTCGTCTCGGATGCAGACGTCCTTTCGGAGAACGGAATAAGGAAATACCTCGACGCTTCGCCCGCAGGCAATACGATAAACGTTTACACTGTCACCGATTCGACCAATATCCGCGTGCGTGAGGCCGCTCTTTCGGGAGCTGCCGAAGGCTTTGCCGCCATCGCGGGTTCGCAGACCGCAGGCCGCGGAAGACTCGGGAGATCGTTCTATTCGCCCTCCGGCACGGGGCTGTATTTAAGCCTCCTGCTGCGCCCCTCTTCGCTCCCGTCGAAACAGACGATAAAAGTCACCACGCTCGCCGCAGTGGCTGCGTGTGAGGCGATAGAGGCCGTCAGCGACCGTAAGGCTGAGATCAAATGGGTAAACGACATCTTCATCGACGGTAAAAAGGTCAGCGGGATCCTCACCGAAGCATCCTTCAGTCTTGAAAGCGACACCGCCGAATACGTGATACTCGGGATCGGGTTTAATATCCTGACTCCCGAAGGCGGATTCCCCGATGAGATCAAAAATATTGCCGGCCCGATATTTGCCGCGCCTCAGAAGGACATCCGAAACCGCCTCGCAGCAGAATTCATCAACCGTTTCATGAACGCTTACCGCACTCCGGGCTTTGCCGGATACGAGGAAAAGTACCGCAGGCGCAGTCTCGCGATCGGCCGGAACGTCAATGTCCTGCTGCCCGAAGGCCCCAGGCCGGCGCTCGTCCTCGATGTCGACGACGACTGCCGACTGCTCGTGAAATATGAAGACGGTACAACAGACCGCCTGAATTCCGGCGAGATCAGCATCAAACTCTCATAAAAAAGGCACGCGCGGTACGATCGCGCACGGCCGAAAGAAGGTATATATGGACACAGTAACATCAATAGAAAAAAGCGGCCGCAAGAGCCGCACCTACATTCTCGCAGCGACAGCGGTGATGACCGCAGCTCTCTGCATCGCCGCACCCTTTTCGGTTCCGGTCGGCCCGGTACCGATCTCCCTCGCGACACTTATCATACTTCTTGCCGTTTACATACTCGGCTGGAAATGGGGCACCGTCAGCGTCCTGCTCTATCTCCTGCTCGGCATGGCAGGACTTCCCGTATTCTCCGGCTTTTCGGGCGGCTTCGTGAAGCTTGCCGGCCCCACCGGCGGATATCTCGTGGGCTATATCCCTCTCGCGCTGATCACAGGACTTGCTATCGCGCTAAGCGACAGACTGTTTACAACCGTTTCCAGGCATAAAGCCGTTTGGATCCGTCTGATCCAGATTGTCGGAATGCTCCTCGGCACCGCAGTCCTCTACACCCTCGGAACCGCCTGGTTTTGCATTATCATGGATTGCACCGTTTCCTACGCGCTTACCCTCTGTGTCATCCCCTTTATACCCGGTGACCTCCTGAAGATATTAATAGCCATACTCTTAGGGCCTGAACTTCGTAAGCGTATACATTTCTAAAAAAACAGGGACGGTTTTGAGGTCAATGTCATTTAGTTAAGGACCCAGAATTAAACAAGTGTATATCTAAGAGAGACTGATAGCATTATCTCAGTCTCTCTGTTGATGTTTATGGTATGACTAATAGGCAGACTCTCATCTGCCTATTCATTGTTATGAATTTAAACTTAGTTATGCTACTCTATATAAGAAGCCTCGGAAAACTTTCGGTGCAAATTTTCGCTCTCGGCTCCTATCCGGACGAATTGGCAAGAGGTTCTTCGAAATAATGGCTTCCAAAACTTGTAGCGTTGTTTTTCTGAGGTAGTATAGTCTGCACATATGGACTGCTACTGTAAAGTTTGCTTTATACGTATGTTTCCTTTGTTTTTTGCGGATGGATACCTGCGAAGTGACCGTTTCCGCAAAGTTATACATTATTAGGTGCGCATATATTTCCTGCAGAATGCACGCTACTTTTTTTGAATGAAAATCAACCATTCCAAGAGTATATTTTAATGCTCTGAAGGATGATTCTATTCCCCATCGAGCTGCATAAAGCTTTTTTATTTCAGATGGGGGATAATCGTTTGAATCTAGATTTGTTATTACTGTTTCATAAGCATTTGATGAAATAGGAAACCTAACAACCCGAAATCTAATCGTATAGAACACCAGAGGATCTGCTTTCCGTGACTTAGGCGGAAGATAATCAAGTGGTGTTGTGTGTGATATGTATTTGTAATGATTTTTATCCTTAAATAATTCCTTTGTTTCTTTGGTATTCTTCTTGGTTAACTTTAAATTGAATTCAACATCATAAGTGTCTGTTGTTGGAAGGTCCAAACCATCTTTAATACCATGTATTCCATCTTTTATGCGAATAAGAAAAAACCACCCCTTTTCCTGAATATGCGCCATGTTGTTGTAAGATTCATATCCTCGATCGGCTATCAAAAGTGCCTTTGGTATTGTTGATCTATCGACCATCGATATTAACGCTAAATGTTCGTTATAATTGTGCTTTTTCTGAATGACAGAATCCAAGTATATGTTTTGATTAAGGTCATAGAGAGCATTCAGATGCAAAAGATTATAAGGATGTTGACCATTCATCCCCGTGAAATATGACTCTGTATCTGCGGGATTTGTTGCTATCTGAACATCAGAACCATCGACTGCAAGGATAGACATTTGCTTCACTGAGCTAGCTAACAATTTAATAGAAAATGATTTGAATATAGTCTCTAACGCCTCAGGTTTAAGTTTGTCTCGCTGCTGTACAAAAGCGGAAGCTGTAGGCGTATCTGGAGAAGTATCATAAAAATCTAATAATTCATTTGTGATATTTCTGCTCCCCATACCAATGATTGTCAAAATGAGTTTTTCAATCGGCATTTTTCTGTTTCTTACAAAATCCTTTCCTGGAGAGACACAGAACTGTTCAATGGACTTACAAACAGTGCGTATCTCCTTTAGTAAAGTGTCTCTAACCTGTTTTGCTTTCATGTGCACCTCCTTGAAATAAAGACTTTTGCCTCTAATTTCAAGGGCCGCTTTCGCTACCTCTTATAATAATCTGTAGCGAAAGCGGCCGCACTTTTATGTTTATCTGTCAACTACTTTTTAGAAAAAAAAGACCCCTACACCATTTCTGATGTAGAGATCTTTATAGTGTCATCTTAACTTAATGACATTGGTCCTGAGGGGCTGGCTCTTTTTTTAGTGGAGTTCGTGAGGGTTATTCGTGAGGGTTGTTCGTGAGGGTCATTCGTGAGGGGCAAACTTGAGGGGCTGGAGTTATAGCCCCAGACCCTCTGATTAGATTACAGCAGCACAGGATAATCAATACCATGTTCATCAAGGATTTTCTGTAGTTCCAGGATGTAGTTGTATTGTTTTTCTATTTCAATCCAGTTACCATGGCAAAGTGAGTCTGCTTCTTCTATCTCTTGAAGCATTATCTGATAATCTTCCCATTTGATGCATTTATGGTCTTTGCTGAAAGCACAATAATCAAGCATTAATTAGTCCTCCTAAAAATCATCTTCTTCAAAGTAATCAACAGGGTTATAGTCAGTTACGCCATTGAGCACAGGAGCGGATCTGGTTGAATAAAGGAACCGGTTGCGGAAGTGCTCAAAGTTCCTGAAGCCTCTGCCCATGCGCTTCAGATCCTTTATTTTCCTGTTTATTGATTCAATAGGGCCGTTAGAAAGCCTGCTGTTGTAGATTTTTCCATTTCCCATTTTTTCAACCATTATGAAAGAATTGATTATGGGATCCTCAAATTTTTCAAGAAGTGAGGCAAAATCGCGGAATATATCATGCCTGGAGCTTCTGTATTCTTTTATCAGCGTGTACAGTTCCAGCCTTGCTGAATGCGGATCGCCGTTGTTGCGAGAATTGAACTGCACATACTTTTCTTTGAGATCTCTGAATTCCTGAAGATTGGGATCTATCCTGAACAGGGCATCTTCATAATCAAACGTGTTCATAAGCCGGTGGAAATGCGGATCCATACGAAGATCTTGATGATAACGGATATTTGATAGATTGGACAGGACCAACCAACGGTACTTCTGTAGAATGTATACCTCATCAGAGACCGGAAGAGTGACAGGTTCATGACGTTCCATAGAAAGCTTGGCCTGGAGCTCACGGTCACGCTGGCGGTATTTCTTTATCAGCTGCCGGATATGATTGTCTATCAGGCGGGTTATCCATTGAATCACGTGAAAGGAATCCACAACGGGGATTGCATTGGGGAAATATTTCTCTACATAAGCGATATAGGGCTTGTACATGTCAGAAATAAGGTATCTTACAGATAATCTCTCCTCAATTGGAATTCCAGTGAAATAGGGCTCTGTGACATCATTTCTTCTACTGCGCAGCAGGTCAATCGGGTCACCGGTATGGAAGTCCTGTATGACCAGGGCGTACTTACAACGTTCATCCATATCTATGCAGACCTCATCAATAGAAATGGCATCTGTCAGAGGAAGACGGTCGAGTTTGACATACCTGTCGAAGACTTCGTGAGCATGGGAATCTGAAACATGAAACTTCTTGGCAATAGAGACCGATGTTTCCATAAGATTTCTATACGCGTCTACAATCAGCATATCCGTAGCGTTGGATGTGCGCCTGCGCTTGTTTACAAACTTGAAATTTTCGCTGATGTCATAAAGACACTCGGGATTAGTACAGCGCCATCGCCGCTGTTTCAGAATAATGATAAGCGAGTAGTTGTCCTGAAGAATAGGATGATTAACTTTTCGCTTTTTGACACCTCTTGAATACATCCTGTAGCCGCAGTTAGGGCAGTAATGAGCCACAGGTTTGGTTTCGATGGTGATAGTTTTAGTCTGACCTTGAATCTGGGTTTCTGTGATACAGAGGTCGCCATCTTCAAGGTCTAATAAATCTGTGATACTATTCATGTATCCTCCTTCTTTAGTGTATTTTCCGCAAAAAGTATCATACGAGAAGGAAGAAAGAAGGACAATGATCCTTCGAAAAAAAGAAACAGGATTAACCAACAGACTATGTTGATCAATCCTGTTTTTTTGCTATTTAAGGCTAAACCCTCACGAATAACCCTCAAACCAGACCCTCAAGTTTGCCCCTCACGAGCAACCCTCAAGAAAGACCCTCACGAAGGTAGCCCCTCATTAAAATCGATTACCCTACAAACAACTGATTAACCCTGTTTTATTTGATTACCGCAAAAACCATGTAGTTCGTTCAAAAAATACGTTGTTTGTGCAGAAGTAGTTGCTACTGTTAATGCAAATCGTTTATATAAATATTACAAGATGTTTGAAAACTATTGAAGGAGGTTGGGGTATGTATATTATTACAAAAATAGATAAGCAAGGAATTTGGGATTTTTTTGGATTCATTTTTCCATTATAAAGGATGGACTTTTTTTAGCTTTTGGGGATAAAGGTATTATTTAAGGGCTGAAGATTTTTCAAGACATCATGATACGTCATGTTTCATTATGAAACATTATGTATAAAGTATATGGATATTATCCGGAAGATATCCATATAAAACACAGACAAAAAAGAAATTACCATGGTAAATTCAAGAACTGAAACGTTATATTTAATGAATTGGAGGAAAAAATATGTTAAAGAAGAGGGATATGAAAATCCTTGCAAAAAGAATTGTTGGTACAACTTTGGCTGCTGCTCTTATTGCATCTACTGTTACAATGGGAAATGTAGAAGCTAAAAAGAAAAAATCTAATCCGGTTATCAAATATTGTCAGGCCTCTGGTGTTGAGTTCTGGTATCATGAAAATGGTTATGGAGATGATGAACCAATTCTGTATTTAAA
>JAEEVO010000090.1 GCA_016290905.1 Lachnospiraceae bacterium
TCAGGGACTGTTGATCGTTTGGCTTATTTTGAGAGCGGTGAGAGATGCAAAAGCGAAATAAAGGGAGTCTATTATAAGGATACCGATGGTGAGTATCAGGAAGTAGATGAAAATTTAAATATATTTGTAGAGAACATGCCTGCATTAAATGGTACAACTCTTACATTTGCATTAAAAGACGATGAAAATCTTGTTGGTAAATCAGCTATAGTATATGTATATGCTTTTAAAGAAAGCACAATGGATTTAGATCCTACAGGATCTAATGACGCATATATGCGTGAAATATATATAACAATCACTGTGACCGGTCATACATACGGAACAGAAGGAGCCGAACGTTTTACCTGCATGGAATGCGAATATATTGACGAAGATAGAAAATCAGCAGCAGAAGCGGCTGATAATGCACATACTCATGATTATGAAACCACTTGGTCGAGTGATGCAAATAAACATTGGCATAAGTGTACGGCAACAGTAGGTACTTGTGATGAACCTGAGAAAGATGCAGCTTCTCATACATACGGAACATACGGAAATTCCAGGTTCACCTGCACGGTATGCGGATATATCGATAATGTTAAGAAGGCAGAAGCTGAAGCTAAAGATAATGCTCAAGCTTATGTTCATGCACATAATTATCTGGTGGCATGGAATTATGATTCGGAATACCATTGGCGTGAATGTGCTATAAAAGATGGGAATTGCACCGAACCTATTATAGATAAGGCCACTCATACATACGGTGATTCGGGCGATTCACGGTTTACATGTACTGTATGCGGACGTGAAGATAAAAGTTTAAGAACACAGATAGAGAATCAGGATGAAGCAAATATTGTTAAAGAAATGATAGAAAATCTTCCTGATCCGGACAGCATATCGCTTAAAGATAAGGGAGATGTAGAAGTAGCCAGGACTGCGTATGATGAATTGAGCGACCGGGCTAAAGAACTCATACCAAGCGAGTTAAAAGAAAAGCTTGAAGCTATAGAAGAAAAAATCAAAGCTTTAGAAGAAGCTCAGGAAGAAGCTCAGGAAGAAGCTCAGGAAGAAGCAAATATTGTTATAGAAATGATAAAAAATCTTCCGAATCCGGACAGCATAACGCTTAAAGATAAGGGAGATGTAGAAGCAGCCAGAAACGCGTATGATCAGTTAAGTGACCCGGCCAAAGAACTTATACCACAGGAACTAAAAGAAAAGCTTGAAGCTATAGAGGAAAAAATCAAAGCTTTAGAAGAAGCGTTAATAGAAAAAAGAACTATTAATTATAAATTAAAAAATGTAAAAGTTAAGGCGAAGAAAAATAAAGTTGTAATAACCTGGGGAAAAATATTACGAAAAACAAAAAATCAAAAGAAAATATACAAACAAATCCAATATATCTGTATTGAGGTTAGCACAGATTCTAATTTTAATAATATTATAAAAACGAAAAAAGTTGGGAAGAAAAAAACAAAAACAACAATAACTGGTCTTAAAGAAAAAACAAATTATTGGGTTAGAATATATGTTGCTAATAGCGAAGGTATTAGTAAGTATGTAGTTAAAAGAGTTAAAACCAAGAAAAAATGAGAACAAATTTTTTATCAAATATAGTATTATTGCTTGTTATGCCGCTGTTCCTCGCACGGTTTGGTATCCTTGATTCGAACAGCAGTATAAGAAGCATGAGTGTATGCGAGATTGACGGTACGGAATCAATGGATGAAGGTATAAATACTGACCGTGGTTTTTATACCCCGGGATTCATAAGGTTTTCCGTAACGGGAAATGTTCCGGCGTACTTTGACAGAAAACTGACCCAGCTGCGCATTGATCTTTCAAATTTCTCCGGAAGCTATAACGGCGAAAAGGACAAGCTTATTACGGGAAATGTGCTTTATGCTTTTGAAAAGACGCTGGGTTATCTTGAGAAAAAAGGGTATTCGGTTGTCATAAGATTTGCTTACGATCCATGGTACTCCGGTCAGGAGGTGTACGAGCCGCCGCTTGATATTATCAAGAAACACCAGGAACAGTTAGCGTCGGTTATCGCACTGCATCAGAATGCGGTTATAGGTGTTGAGACAGGGTTGATCGGAAAATGGGGTGAGCTTCACGGTACGGTCATGGCTACACCGGATAATATTGCGGCGATAATAAACCAATGGGTCGATGTACTTCCGGAAACAGTTCCGGTGCTAGTCAGGACTCCTTCACAGTACACCTGGGCCAAAGGTATAAACATAAACGAGATAGATCTTGACATAAATGAGGAAGGCGGCAGGTATTACCGCGTAGGTCTCTATAATGACGGCTATATGGGGACATGGAACGACACCGGTACATATGTTGACAGGGAAAAGGAAGTAAGCTGGCTCAGCGAACAGATAAGGCACAGTGTTTTCGGCGGTGAGCTGATCGGTACGGCAGGTATCGCCGAGGGTGAATCGATTGCCGCATTCCTTGAAAAGGAAGCTTTCAGGACGCATACGACTTATCTTAATTCGCAATGGATGTATTCGATCTATGCTACGATGCAGAGTGAGGCTTATAACGGTAAAGATCCTCTTTATAACGGTAAGTCGGGGATATATCCGGTTCAGACCGGATATGATTATCTGAAGAATCACCTGGGGTACAGGCTGATCTTAAGGCGGGCCTCGATAACCAAAAAGGTTCCGCTTTACAATAAGTTCCTGCTAAATGCGGAGATAGAGAATGTCGGTTTTGCAAATGTTGTTAAGCCGAAAAAGGTTTTCATAATCCTAAAGGGTGAAAACACTTATAAAATACCCATAACGGATCGTATGTTAACTATAGGTGAATATGTAAGTAACGCAGATCCCACCAAATGGGAGTCCGGTACAAAGACGATATTCAGTTGTTTTATAGATCTGCCGGACAATATCGTACCTGATACATACAAGGTGTATCTTAAGGTAGCATATGACATAAAAGACGATAGCGGATATTCGGATTATCCGGTACAGTTTGCAAATGCGGATGAAAACATATGGGATAATGAGCTCGGAGCAAATTATGTGGACGATATAAAGGTTGTTGATTATAATATTTGAGGTTTAAAAATGAGTGTTCTTAACGGTTTAAAACCCGAAAAGGTTTTCGAATTTTTTGAATATATTTCATCGGTTCCGAGAGGTTCGGGAAATACGGATAAGGTTGCGGACTTATGTGTAAAGTTTGCAAAGGACAGAGGGCTTACCTGCTACAGGGACAGCTTAAATAATGTAGTCATATATAAAGAAGCTTCAGCCGGATATGAAAACGCAGCGACCGTAGTCCTGCAGGGACATCTTGACATGGTCTGTGAAAAGGAGAACGGAACGGATATCGATATGGCGGTTACGCCCATTACGCTGGCGCATGACGATAAATATGTATTTGCAAAGGGTACGACTCTTGGCGGAGACGACGGCATAGCAATAGCTTATGCACTTGCCATACTTGATTCTAAAGAGATAAAGCATCCCGCAATCGAAGCGTTATTTACGATTGATGAAGAAATCGGAATGGACGGTGCAAAGGGACTCGATGGTACGGTTATTTCCGGAAGACTGCTCTTGAACATAGACAGTGAGGAGGAAGGCGTATTTACCTGCGGTTGTGCGGGCGGATGCCGTGTTAACTGTAAGATCCCGGTAAAAAGGGAGAAGCTTCTATCCGGGTATAATACCTATAAGGTTAGTCTTGCAGGACTTACCGGAGGGCATTCGGGTACTGAGATAAACAGTCAGCCGGCTTCATCAAACCATCTTCTTGGAAGAGTCATGTTTGAACTTAATGAGAAGTTTGATATACGGCTTATTTCATTTGAAGGAGGCAGATTTGACAATGTCATAGCTTCGTCGACCGAAGCGGTTATAGCGGTAAGGGATGAGGATATCCGGGCGATAACTTCATTCATAAACGATTATGACAGTGAGCTTAAGCTTGAGTACGGAAGCATCAATCCGTTAGTGAAGCTTGAGATCAGGGAAATCGAAACAGGTAAGGATATTACGGTTCTTGACAAGATGTCGGCGGGAAAAGTCCTTTCGGCAGTTTATTTTGCATTCCAGGGTGTCATAGAGATGGACGCCGAGCTAAAGGATATGGTTCAGACTTCCCAGAATATGGGAGTAACCTGTTTAAAGGAAAATGAGTTTTTAATGGGCTTTCTGGTAAGATCCTCAATAGACAGACAGAAGGAGACCTCGGTAAACAGGATATCGGCGCTTATAAAGATGCTTGGCGGAAGCGTAGAGCTTTTCGGTAATTATCCCGGCTGGAAGTATGCTGCAGATTCAAAGCTGAGAGACCTTTGTGTAAAGAATTACAGGAAGCTTTTCGGCAAGGAGCCTGTGGTCAATTCCATTCATGCCGGTCTTGAATGCGGGATACTTGCAGATAAACTGAAAGGACTTGATGTTGTTTCAATGGGGCCGAACATACTTGACATACACACGCCAAAGGAGCGGCTTGATATTGCTTCGGTGGAAAGGACATGGAAACTGATACTCGGTATTCTGGAGGATTGCATAAACTTATGAAATGGACAAAAATAAAGCTTACAACTACAACAGGGGCCGAAGATCTTGTATCTGCAGTTCTTGACGAAATGGGTATAGAGGGCGTTCAGATAGAGGATAAGATACAGCTCTCCGAAGAGGATAAGAAAAGGATGTTCATAGACATCCTGCCCGAGCTGCCTCCCGATGACGGCGAAGCCGAGCTGACGTTTTATGTGGACTGCGATACCGATGTTGAAGAGCTTAAAAGCCTGATAATTGAAAATCTTGAGCCGTACGGTGAAGAATACGATCTCGGGAAAATGACCTTTGAGGTATCCGAAACCGAGGACAAGGACTGGATAAACAACTGGAAGCAGTTTTTTAAGCCGTTCAGGGCTGATGAAGGTATAGTTATAAAGCCCACATGGACGGATGTTTCCGAGCTTCCGGATCATGATGCTTCGGATATTATCATAGAGATAGACCCGGGTACGGCTTTTGGTACCGGTGCACATGAGACCACCAAGCTCTGTATTAAAGCTCTTAAGAAATACCTGAAACCTGAAGATAAGCTTCTTGATGCAGGATGCGGGAGCGGAATACTATCCATAGTAGGCATGAAGCTCGGCGCAGACGCGGTTATAGGTATAGATATAGATGATAATGCATCAAGAACCTCTGTTGAGAATGCAGGAATAAACGGTATAGATGCGGAATACGTAGATGTATGTGACAATGGGGACGGTTCTCATTGTCACATCGAATTAAAACATTCCGGTATCAGATTTTATACCGGCAATGTCCTTGAAGATGATACTCTTTGCAGGAAAACAGGCTTCGACCGTTTTGACGTAGTTGTTGCAAATATCCTGGCCGATATCATCATTCCATTGTCCGGCGTATGCGCGAAATACATGAGAAAAGGAGCACTTTTCATCAGTTCGGGCATTATCAACACCAAGGAAGAAGCTGTCAGATCAGCCCTGCTTTCAAACGGCTTTGAGATCGTAGAAGTCCTGCACATGAACGATTGGGTAGCCTTTGTAGCTAAAAAGTAATAACGGAGACGGCTTATGTATCATTTTTATACAGATAAAGCAAATATAGGCGATAAAACAATAACAATATTCGGTGATGATGTGAATCACATAAAAAACGTTCTCCGTATGAAAGAGGGCGAAGAGATCATCATCTGCGACAGTGAAGGTACGGATTATCATACTAAAATCGTATCCTTGGGAAGGGATGAGGTTATCGCCGAAATACTCGGTTCGGGTATTTCCGAAGCGGAGCTTCCGTTCAGGGTTCATCTTTTTCAGGGACTGCCGAAGAAAGATAAAATGGAGATGATAATCCAGAAGGCGGTTGAACTCGGAGTTTATGAAATTATTCCTGTTATGACCAAGCGCGTAATTGTAAAGCTTGATGACAAGGCAAAGGAACAGCGGAAGACCGAAAGATGGCAGGCAATATCCGAAAGCGCCGCGAAGCAATCGGGCAGGGGAATTATCCCAAAGGTCGGTTCATGTATGAGTTTTAAGGATGCTTTGAAGCTTGCCTCCGAGATGGAAAATGTTATCATTCCGTATGAGAACGCCGATAGTTCCAGGGAGGGCATGAAATTATCTCTTGATAAGGTTAGTAACATCCCGGCAGGCAGTGATGTTGCCGTTTTCATCGGTCCGGAAGGCGGATTTGAGCCTTCTGAGGTTGAGGAAGCTATTGGCTCAGGCGCGGTTCCGATTTCCCTCGGGAAAAGGATACTCAGGACCGAAACAGCCGGCATGATGCTTTTATCGGTCATCGGATTTGTAAACATGTGACAGGTATTTTAAGGAAAATATTGAGAGTAAAAATGTGACAAAGTGAACCGTCCCAAATGTCACATGGAAAGTGAAATGATGGAAGCGTATTTGGATAATGCAGCAACAACGAGAGTGTGTGATGCTGCGGCACAGACAGTATTAAAGGTAATGCGGGAGGATTACGGGAATCCTTCATCAAAGCATATGAAGGGGTTCGATGCCGAACAGTATATTAAAAAGTCCACTGAGATTATTGCCGGCACACTGAAGTGTCAGCCTAAGGAGATTATATTTACCTCAGGCGGAACCGAGTCCAACAATATGGCTCTGTGCGGTGCCGCATTGGCTATGAAGAGAAGCGGTAATAAGATAATATCATCCTGCTTTGAACATGCATCTGTGTATTCACCGCTGATATCGTTAAAGGATTTTGACTTTGATGTGGAATTTGCTCCGGTGGATGAGTTGGGGCATATAAAGCTTGACGAGCTATTAAATATGATTGATGACAATACGACTTTGGTATCAATAATGTATGTAAATAACGAAGTCGGTGCTGTTCAGGATATTGCCGGGATTTCAAAAGCTGTAAAGGCAAAAAAGCCTGATATAGTATTCCATGTTGATGCTATTCAGGCTTACGGGAAGTACAGGATAAATCCCAAAAAGGAAGGAATAGATTTGTTAAGTGTCAGTGGGCATAAGATACATGCACCGAAGGGAAGCGGATTTCTCTATGCAGATGAAAAGGTGAAACTCCGCCCTCTGATATTCGGTGGCGGACAGCAGAAGAACAGAAGGTCGGGAACTGAAAATGTTCCGGCCATTGCAGGACTTGGCGAAGCTGTAAGGGAGGCATATGAGGATTTTGAAAAGAAGATCGATCATATTTATTCGCTAAAAGAACATTTCTTAGAGAGAATTGGGGAAGTGCAGGGTACGTATGTGAATGCGGTGCTTGAAAATCAGGTAAGAAAAACAGCGCCTCATATCGTAAGCATTAGTTTTGATAATATAAAGGCAGAAGTACTGCTTCATGCACTGGAAGAAAAGCAAGTGTATGTATCCTCTGGATCTGCATGTTCCTCGAACCATCCGGGTATAAGCAGTACCCTGCAGGCAATAGGTGTGAAAAAGGAACTGCTTGATTCTACACTGAGGTTCAGTTTTTCAAGATATACAACAATGGAAGAAATTGATTATTGTATAGATGTTTTGAAAGAATTGGTACCGATATATTCGAGATTTACAAGAAGATGAGATTTACATCAAAGACGTGACAATGAGAACCGTCCCCACTGTCACAATATTCGAGATTTACAAGGAAATAAGAATTTTTGAGGAGATAATAGACATGAATTACAGAGCTTTTTTGATCAAATATGCCGAGATAGGCATAAAGGGAAAAAACAGATATGTTTTTGAGGATGCACTCTGTGACAGGATTGCAGAAAAACTGGCTAAGGTTGCGGAAGGTTTTGATGTTGTACGGGAACAGGGACGTATAGAGGTGAATTATCCCGAAAACTACGATTATGATGAAGCCGTAAGCCAGATGCAGAAGGTGTTCGGTGTATGGGAGATATGTCCCGCATATGTCATAGAGGATGCGTCATGGGACAATCTTGCAAAAAAGACAGGAGATTATGTTGAGGAAAGATACGGGAACACAAAGCATACATTCAAGGTTGAAGCAAGACGTTCCGATAAATCCTATCCGATAACCTCTCCGCAGATATGCGCGGATATGGGTGAAGTCATCTTGAAAAGATTTTCGGAGTTCAGCGTAGATGTCCATAATCCTGAGATACTTCTTTATGTTGAGATCAGAAATATGGCTTATGTTTATTCTGAGTCCATAAAAGGTCCCGGCGGAATGCCCGTTGGTGCCAACGGACATGCAATGCTGCTGCTTTCGGGCGGAATAGACAGCCCTGTTGCGGGATACATGGTTTCAAAGCGAGGAGTTACCATTGATGCCGTTTATTTCCATGCTCCGCCCTATACAAGCGAGAGGGCAAAGCAGAAGGTTATCGATCTTGCAAAGCTGATCAGTGTCTACACAGGTCCCATTAAGCTTCATGTTGTTAACTTTACAGATGTCCAGCTTGCTATCATTGATAAGTGTCCGAGGGATGAGCTCACCATTATCATGAGGAGATATATGATGAGGATAGCCGAGCATTTTGCATACGAAAACAAATGTCAGGCACTCATCACCGGTGAATCGATTGGACAGGTTGCAAGCCAGACTCCGCAGAGCCTGGTAGCTACCAATGCAGTATGCACGCTGCCTGTTTACAGACCGGTTATCGCTTTTGATAAGCAGGATATCGTGGATATAGCGGAAAAGATAAATACCTATGAGACTTCGATACAGCCGTACGAGGACTGCTGTACCATCTTTGTGGCAAAGCATCCCGTGACCAAGCCGAATCTGAATATAATAAAAAAGTCCGAGGAACTTCTGACAGAAAAGATCGATGAACTCGTACAGACGGCCATAGACACTGATGAACTCATCATAGTCGGAAAACACAAAAAGCATGAAGAAGATTGATCTTACAAAAGACAGGAATATGCTGTTCTTTTTCGGGGCAGCCATAGGAGCACTGCTTTTCATCATTACTTACGGAACGGCGATACTTGATATCCGTTATGATGCATGGATACTGCAGTCCCCCGATATTGATATCAGACAGCATTACATAGGATTTCTCAGTTTTATCAATGATCCGTGGACATTTCCCATAGGCAATACAGAGTCCTTGTCATATCCTCATATGATGTCCATTGTATGGACGGATTCCATACCCGGATTGTGTGTGCTG
>JAEEVO010000091.1 GCA_016290905.1 Lachnospiraceae bacterium
GATGGCATTTGAGGCACCTGCAAGGTTAACGTCAGACTCGTTGATGTTACCTACACCGCCGTGGATGACTCTGACAACAACCTCTTCGTTACTGAGCTTGACAAGACTCTGCTTAACGGCTTCAACAGAGCCCATAACGTCTGCCTTGATGATAAGGTTAAGCTCTTTGACATTACCTGCTTCAATCTGTGAGAACAGTCCATCCAGTGACAGTCTGGCTTTAGTCTCGGAAATCTTCTGTTCCTTGCTCTGAGCGATAAATGCTTCTGCGATGTTCCTTGCTTCCTTCTCGTCTGCAACGGCCATCATGATCTCGCCTGCGTTCGGAACCTCATCAAGACCCTGGATCTCAACAGGTGTCGAAGGTGTAGCAGTCTTAACACGGTTGCCCTTATCATCGATCATGGCTCTGATACGTCCGTGAGCTGCTCCGATTGCAACATAATCACCCACATTAAGAGTACCCTTCTGAACAAGTACTGTAGCGATACATCCCTTACCTCTGTCACGCTCAGCCTCGATAACGATACCACGTGCCTTTCTGTTGGGATTAGCCTGAAGCTCAAGAACGTCAGCGGTAAGAAGTACCATTTCAAGCAGGTTCTCGATACCCTCGTGAGTCTTTGCGGAAACGGGAACAAATACCGTATCTCCGCCCCAGTCCTCTGCCACAAGACCGTACTCGGTAAGCTCTTGCTTAACTCTTTCAACGTTTGCGCCGGGCTTGTCTATCTTGTTGACTGCAACGATAATAGAAACATTTGCTGCCTTTGCGTGGTTGATAGCTTCAACCGTCTGGGGCATAACGCCGTCATCGGCAGCTACAACGAGGATTGCAATATCCGTAGATTTAGCACCGCGCATACGCATTGAAGTAAATGCCTCATGACCGGGTGTATCAAGGAAAGTGATCTTCCTGTCATTTATCTCAACCATGTAAGCACCGATATGCTGTGTGATGCCGCCTGCCTCACGTGAGGTAACGTTTGTGGAACGGATTGCATCAAGAAGTGATGTTTTACCGTGATCGACGTGACCCATAACACAGACAACGGGAGGACGTTTCTTTAAGGTTGCGGGATCTTCCTCGGTCTCCTTTAAAAGCTCCTCAATGATATTAACCTTGGCTTCCTTCTCGCACATGATCTCATAATCAAGAGCGATCTCTTCAGCCTCTTCGAAACTGATCTCCGAGTTCTGGTTTATCATCTTACCTGCAAGGAAAAGCTTCTTTACGATAGCGCCTGCATTCTGCTTCATCTTATCTGCAAGCTCCTTGATGGTGATAACCTCTGGGATAGTAATAACCTTGATATCTTCCTTCTCTTCTACGACAACCTTAACAGGCTTCTGGAAAGCTCCCTTTCTGTTGGGATCCTTCTTTAATACTACTTCATCATCGTAGTCACGCTTGTCCTTCTTGTCCTTACCCTTATTCTTAAGCTTTCCTGCACGGTCATTCTTGCCGATCTGTGCACTGAGCTCACTCTTTATCTGTCCGTCACCGGGCTTGGAAGGACGCTTTGAAGGGAACTGCTTCCTTGTATCCTCATCCTTGTCTTTATCGCCAAAGCCCTGGCCCATGGAATTTCTCTTATCAAAAGGCTTTCCACCCTGACCGGGTTTTCCGTCCATAGGTCTGCGTCCCTGCATCTGAGAACCCTGACCACCCTGGCCCTGACCCTGTCCGGGTCTGTCCCTGAACGGTCTGTGTGAACCGTCAGCAGGTCTTCTGTCCTGACCAAAGCCCTGTCCGTCCCTTGCGGGTCTGTCAGGTCTGCCCTGTCCGTCTCTTGCAGGTCTGCCCTGTCTGTCATCCCTGCGTGATTCACCGCCGCGCCTGTCCTGATTGCGGTCGTTTTTGCTCTGCTGCTGCATAGCGGCACGCTTTTCTTTCATTGCCTGCTCTTTATCCTTTGCTGCGGCAAGGCTTTCAAAGATATTGCCGACAATCTTGGGCTGAGGTCCGGAATTTTCAATATTCTGAGTTTTGTTCTCGGGTGCTTCAGCAACAGCTTTCTGCTCGTTTGAAACAGCAGCGGATGCATCACTCTGCTTTGCAGCAGGCTCCTGTACATTAACACTCTTTTTGTTATCTTCCTGATTCTCGGGTACTCTTACCTGCTGAGGCTTCTTTTCGGGCTGCCCTGTAGGTCTTTTCTGCAAAGGCGATCCGTCAAGCCTAACTATCTTGCCATCTGAATTCTTCTTAAGAGGTAAAGCCTTTCCGTCCATACCGATAAGACGGCCGTCCTTGGCGATACGGTATAATATCTCTTTACCGTCCTTTCCGATAAGCTTGAAGTGGTTCGAGTCCTTATTGTGTCCTGCATCACCCTTCGGGGCTTTCTCGGTATACTCCTGCTTCTTTTCAACAGCGGGAGCTTTCTCAGGTTTAACTTCTGCCTTTGCTTCGGGTTTTGCTTCTGCCTTTGCTTCGGGCTTGGCTTCTGCCTTTGCTTCGGGCTTGGCTTCTGCCTTTGCTTCGGGCTTGGCTTCTGCCTTTGCTTCGGGCTTAGCTTCTGACTTTGTTTCAGACTTAGCCTCAGCCTTTACTTCTGCTTTTGCGGGCCGGGACTCCTGTTTAACTTTTGTTTCCTGTTTACCCTCCGGATTAACAGGATGTGTTTCGTTTTTCCCGGTTTCCTTATTTTTTACGGCTTCTTCTTTCTTTTCAGCCTTTTTTGCGGAAGCATCACCGGTATTTTTATTTTTCAGATCATTGTAATGCTTTCTGATTATATTGGCCTCTTCTTCCTCTATACCGCTCGAATGGCTCTTGCCCTCGATGCCGTTTTTAGAAAGAAGATTGATGATATCTACGTTAAGGTTCTTTGAATCCTTAGCCAGACCTTTTTCTACTAATTCTCTTGCCAGTTCATAAATCCTCATTTTGGCCATCCTGTTAAATTCCTCCAAAAAATCAATGATTATCTATTTTGATAAATTATAATGTATTTATTGCCCGATACCGGAAATTATCTTATCGGCAAGTCCGCTGTTGGTTACCGCAAGAGACGCCCTGAATTCACATCCCACGCATTTTCCGAGTTCATCCTTAACTCCGAACTCCCGGTAGGGAACTTCATAAAAGTCCGTCATGTTTTTAAACTTTTTCTTTGTGTTTTCAGAAGCATCCTCTGCAACAATGACCAGGAACGCAAGCCCGGATTTTACGGCTTTTTCTGTCTGAAATTCTCCGGCTTTTATGCATCCGGCCTTACGGCATATGCCCAGCAGCGAATATATCTTTTTATCTTTGTTATTCTGAAAGCCATTCATATTCATTCCTTAACTTTTCCAGAAGTCCTTCGGGAAGCGTCGTTTTCAGCGATCTCTCAAGTCCTCTTGTCTTAATGGATTTTTCCAGACAGCTGAGTTTCTTACAGAGGTAAGCTCCGCGTCCGTTCTTTTTACCGGTATCATCTATCAGAACCTGTCCGTCAGGATCAAGCAGAACCCTTAGCATTTCTTTCTTGCTCTTCATTTCACCGCATCCGGTACATTTCCGGAGTGGTATCTTTCTCTGAGCTGTCGCCATTTATGTCTCCTCATAGTAGTAATATTCTTCTTCCTCATTACTGTCAGCCTGTGACTCGGGCTTGATATCGATCTTGTACCCTGTAAGCCTTGCAGCAAGTCTTGCGTTCTGTCCTTCTCTTCCGATTGCAAGTGAAAGCTGATAATCGGGAACGATTACCCTTGCCCACTTATCCTCGGGATAAGCTTCAACCGAGATGACCTTGGCGGGACTTAAAGCGTTTTCGATAAGCTCCTCGGGAGTATCGCTCCAGTTGATGATGTCGATCTTTTCACCGTGAAGCTCTTCAACGATCGCATTAACCCTGTCACCGTTTAAGCCTACACATGCGCCGACAGCATCGATATCGGGATCTGATGAGGAAACAGCCATCTTTGTTCTCTGGCCTGCTTCTCTTGCGATAGCCTTTATCTCTACGATACCGTCCTTAACCTCGGTAACCTCTTCTTCGAAAAGTCTCTTTACCAGTTCCTTGTTGGTTCTTGAAACCGTGATCTTGGGACCGCGTGTTGTTTCCTTAACTTCAAGCACATAAACCTTGATCCTGTCGTTGTTGCGGAAATGCTCGGTAGCTATCTGCTCGCTCTTGGGAAGTATTGCATCTGTTCTTCCGAGATTGATTGGGATATTTACCTCATTTGCACGCTGAACAACGCCTGTAACCACATCATGCTCGCGGCTGATAAACTGATTGTATATTACCTTTCTTTCCTCTTCACGGATCTTCTGAACTACGGCCTGTTTAGCCTTTTGTGCGGAAATTCTCATGAAATCCTTGGGGGTAACAACAATATTTACAACCTCACCGATTGCAAGCTTCTTTTTGGGGAACTTCTGCTGTGCTTCCTCCAAAGAAATCTCAACACGGCTGTCCGTTACTTCCTCAACGATGGTCTTCTCTGCGAAAACATCTACCGCACCGTTTTCCCTGTTGATATTTACCTTAATATTATCTGTTCTTTCAAACTGATTCTTGCATGCTGCAAGAATTGAATTCTCTATTGCCTCCAGCAATACCTCCTTGCTTATGTCTTTCTCCTTCTCGATCTGGTTTAAAGCCTCGATCAATTCTCTGTTGCCAGCCATTTTCCGTTATCCTCCTTTATATTATGTTGAATTCTTATCTTATTAAAAATCAAAGTGCAGGCATATTTTTGATACTGCCGATGCCTCAAGCGTTATTTTTTCCCTGTCTACATCAAACTCGAAAACTCCGTTCTCATAACCCGCAAGTATTCCTGTAAACTCTTTTTTTCCATTGACAGGTTTGTAAAGCCTTACGTCAACTTTCTCACCGATGCTCTGAAGATAATGCTTTTCCTTTTTTAACTGTCTGCCTAACCCGGGTGAACTAACCTCCAATATGTAGGCATTCGGGATGAAATCCTCCCTGTCAAGCGCTTCTTCAAGACGCCTGCTCACCTTTTCACAGTCATCTACAGTTATGCCGCCTTCCTTGTCGATATAAGCCCTCAGATAAAAGTCGCTGCCTTCCTTAACATACTCGACATCTACCGTTTTAAAATCAAGGGCTGAAACAATCGGTTCAAGAAGCTTTTCGGTTCTTTCTTCGTATTGCTCCTTAATGTTCATTAACACCTCGTATTCTGCTAAATAGCCAAAAGAAAGAGTGGACTCACGCCCACTCAAACTTTAACCTATATGCTACATGATGAAGAATACCATATTCTGTCAATAAATGCAAGCAGTTTTTTAAAATTTTTATAAACAATACCGTCAATTCTCATAAACAGAGCGTTTCAGCACTCCGATATACGGAAGATTCCTGTAATAACCGGCATAATCGAGACCGTATCCGACAACAAATTCATTCGGGATCTTGAAACCGTAGTAGTCAGTATCAAGCTCGGGCGCATGGCATTCGAATTTATTAAGGAATGCAATGGTCTTTACCGACTTTGCTTTTCTGGCATACAGCAGATTTTTAAGATATTTGAGGGTGAAGCCGGAATCAACTATATCCTCTACTATAAGTAAATCCTTGTCCTTTATGTCGTTATCAAAATCCTTTCTTAAATTTATGACGCCCGACGAAGTGGTCTTTAATCCGTAGCTTGAAACCGAAATGAAATCAAACAGGACATGTCCCTTCATCTCTCTTACCAGATCGGCATAGAACACCGAAGCACCCTTAAGGACACATGCGACAACAGGACAGCTATCCTTATACTCTTCACTGAGTATTACACCAAGTTCGGCAACTCTTTTCTTTATCTGTTCTTCCGTAAAAAGAATCTCACTGATATCATTTTCTGCATTTGTGATGTTCAATTTAAAAACCCTCCTTAAATCGAGAAGGAGGGCTTTGATATCCCTCCTGTGTTTGAAAATTTTACGTCAGAATTTATTGTCGTAATAAGCTTCACCGCCGGTCGCTATGACAATGCACTCGTCATCCTCCATGTCGTTAAGCATCTCGGTATAAAGTGTTCCGGCAATCTTTGATTTTGTTTCATTTACCTGCTGAGCGATATACTCCATGGTATTTCTATCCTTGCTTCCCATGAATACCTGCATCGAGCAGTTCTTTATGATATTGTTATAATCCTTATACATATTCTTAAGATCGTCAATGGTTCTTAAGATGATCGAGCAGGATATGTCGTACTTCTTAGCGGTCATAAGGATTCTCGGGAAATCGTTGATCTTGCCGTTCTCGCCGAAATCACTCATCATGAGGTGTACGGGATAATAAAGAGCCTGCTTCTGGGCTTTCTTGAACAGCGCCGAGAATATCTGTGAGTAAAGAAGTGCGGGGAACTCTGCGTTAACGCCTGTATTGGGACGTACCACAAAGAGTATCCTCTTTGAATCACCGAGCTTGTCGAGTTCTACGGAATCAAGATCTCCGGAACGGTCAACGACACCTGCGGTGATGGAATTAATTATCTTGGTAATGGAATCAGCAATCTCCATCTTGTCTGTGCCTACCATGATACGGAAATTATCGTATTTTGCAAGGCAGGGATGATCGGGATTTGAGCTGTCAACCTCAAGGAATCTCCTGTCGAGGTCGTCTGCGGGCTTTATCTTCCAGTTGTCGCCGTTATCACCGAATCCGCCGTATTCCATTTCGGAAAGCATCTGCTTAACCATCTTGAAATTGCGGTTTGAATCATCTGCGAAATTCTTTACGTAACTTATAAGAGCTTCAAGTAGCATCTTCTTTTCACTTAAGGTAACAACATCGCTTGTGTCTGCTGCAAGAAGGGAGTTAGCAACGTCGGTAACATCATCCTCGTCATGGATGTAAACAAAAGGATTGTAATAATCGCTTCTTTCCGGATCAAGACTGTTGATGATCTTTACGGTATAACCCGAACTCTTGAAAAGGCTGTTAAGATCATTGTAAAGAAGGCCCGCCTTGTCGGTTACGACATAACTGCAGTTTCTCTGCAGGATGTTGGGCTTAACATACAGCTTGGTCTTTCCTGCACCGGTACTTCCGAAAACAAGTACATTATTATTATAGTTATTGTTCTCACCATAACGCGTAAGCCTGAGCCTGAGGCTCTCTGAAAATATGAAATCGTTCGACTCGGGTTCTCTTTTAACCGATAAGTGCGAATAGCTCTTATTGAACGCTTTGATATTTCCCCATTTTAAATCTTCAAGTCCTTTAACTCTTGCCATAGTATCAACTCCCCCCATTAAAGAATAAATGCTAATCTATCCTTTTTCTGTAATAACATATTACAACATTTTTACATTCCTGTAAGCATTATTTTTTTGACATATATTGCAGAAATAAATGCACTTTTTATACACAAGCTTCTACATGAATAGAATTGTGTAAGATTTTTACTAATTTTCGGGGCTTTTGATACAGTTATGTCTGATTTTTACAGTTTGAATCTAAAAAAAATATGGTAAAAAAATAACGTATTCAGTTCCTCAGTTTCCTTCGAGACATTTTGTCCTGATACATATCCATATCCGCTTCTCTCATCATGGCGTTCAGGTTAATGCTGTCATCTATCTTTGCACATCGGCAGCCTATACTGGCACAGACCTCATAAGGCTTTTTCTTAAGCTCTTTGTTTTTGGCGAACATCAGATTAAACCTTTCCCTCATGATATCGGCGGTAAGATTTGTCTCAGCATCGGTAACGATCGCACATACGAATTCATCACCGCCGTACCTTGCACATATACCGTTACGTGCGGCAAAATGCTTTATTGCATTTGCAAGAGCCTTAAGTGCAAAATCACCTTCATCATGTCCATAAGTATCATTTATAATTTTGAGACCATCCATATCTATTGAGAAGAATGTAAGATATTTATCCCTGTCCTCCTCCGAATGTACAATCTTATATATTTCATCATAGAAGCCTCTTCTGTTATACAGTTCCGTAAGATAATCCCTTACAGAAGCCTGCTCCATCTCTTTGTTGATGAGTTTAAGACGTTCGTTAAGCTGCATAAGCTTTCTGTTTTTAAGTACGGATTCAATAGCTGTTGAAAGGAAAAGACCAAACTCTTCACATCTCCTCATTGATCTTGCATCAGTATTCCTGAAGCCTTCTATGATATAACCGTAAAGATCGGATTTCGTGTTTAACAGCCTTACCATGAACATGTCATAGCCTTTGTCCTTACGCAGAATTTCCTTAAAATCGGGCATCAGTATGTTTTCCTTGAACGGAACCGGATCGGGTATAGTCTCAAAATCCTGAACCCTTAGCATGGTTATGCAGGAATCTTCAGCGATCATTTTTTTCTCACTGCTATTTCCTCCATATCCCAATGAATCGAAATACTGTTCATAAACCGAGATAAAGAACAGATTCTGTACCCATAGTCCTACACATTCATTAATGAAGGGAGGCATATCCGAAAGCCGGTAAAGTTCGTTCGAATTAAGGAGCATCTTATTCAGTGCCATCATATGCCACTTCTGATCGTTTGAAAGTATGGAAAGAGTTTTTATCCTCTCATGTACCTCTCTCTCATTAGGCTTGCCGCAGCCGCAGGACTGATTCTTCACGACGGTAAAATCGATGTATCTGATTTCAGAAGTATCGATTTTTTCGCCTTTTTCAATCCTGCCCAGAAGGTCAAGCAGCATTTCAACTTCCTGTGAATAGTCTGGGGCAACTGTGGTGATTGAGGGATAGCATATTTGTGCGCTGTCAATGCCGTCAAAACCGGTTACAATTATATCCTCGGGTACGCTGTAGCCTTTTTCTTTGATAACCTCGCAGCACGCAACCGCCATGGCATCATTTGCACATACGATGGCTTCGGGGATATCACCCGATTCCAGAAATTTGTAAGTCGCTGCTTTTGCGGGTCTTTCCCAGAAATCACCGTATTCGAGTCTTTCTTCCTCGAAAGGAATACCTGCTTCTGCAAGGACTTCCTTATAGGCTTCGACTCTATCCATTGAAAACGGATTTCCCTTTACCCCGGCTATCATGTTTACCTTACGGCAGCCGTGATCTTCAACGACATGCTTGACGATCCGTTTGAAACCGTC
>JAEEVO010000092.1 GCA_016290905.1 Lachnospiraceae bacterium
CTTCCTTTTCGGAAAGGTAATCTATCATGCTTTCCTTCTGTTTTGTGTTATAATTTGAACGCTGGCTCATAATCTTCCTCTTAAAAATCCCAAACAAAAAACACCCGAATTTGATAACCATTCCCAATTATATGCAAGGTTATATCAAATGTCAAGTGTTGTTTTATATTATCCTAAGGACATTTTGTCCGAAGGATCTTTTTTCTGCAAAATTTTTTAAGATTCTTCGCTTTGCTCATAATGACATATCCCATGTCTTCTGCTTTGTTAAAGTATAGTCCCTCCGCCGATTACACAGTCTTCCTCATCATAGAATACCGCCGACTGTCCGGAGGTCGCAGCCTTGACCGGCTCATCGAAAGTGATTTTCAGCCTGTCTTCACCGATTATCTCAATAAATGAGTCCTGTTCCTTATGATGGTATCTTATCTTGGATCTGCATCGGATCCTTTCTCCCGGTGCCAGTCCCGGTATGCTTAAGAAGTTAACCCGTTCACAGATAACTTCCCTGCTGAAAAGCGCAGCTTCTTCGGAGATTACAACTTCGTTTCTTTCTGCGTCTATTTTCTTGACATATGCGGGATAGCCCAGCGGAAGGCCGAGCCCCCTTCTCTGTCCGACGGTATAATGTATTATGCCATTGTGTTTTCCAATGATCTTTCCTTCCTCGTCCACAAAGTTTCCGGGGCCGGGTACAGGAGATGTCGTTGTCCTTTCTATGTATGCAGCGTAATCACCGTCCGGTACAAAGCATATTTCCTGAGAGTCGGGTTTTTCCGCAACATGTATGCCGTTTTCCTGTGCTACCTTACGTACTTCATCCTTTGAGTATTTCCAAAGAGGCATAAGCGTAAGCTCAAGCTGTTCCTGCGAAAGGCGGTAAAGCATATATGTCTGGTCTTTGGCCGCATGTAATGCTTTCTTAACCGTATATCTTCCGTTTTCTTTTTTTACTATTTGGGAATAATGCCCGGTAGCAACCAGATCGGCTTTAAGTACCTTCATGTAATACATGAGCCGCTCCCATTTGACGTACCTGTTGCATTCTATGCAGGGATTGGGTGTCCTTCCGCACAGATAACAGTCTATGAAAGGATTTATTACCTTATCCTTAAATTCATCCACACAGTTTAATGGGTAAAAAGGAATGCCCAGTGACATGGCTATGCGTCTTGCATCTTCCGTTTCACAGCATCTGCCTTCTTCTCCCGAATCTGAAAGCCATGTACGCAGTGATACTCCGATCACATCATATCCTTCTTTTTTAAGGAGAAATGCCGCAACTGCGCTGTCCACTCCTCCCGATAATCCAACTATGACTTTGGGCATGATGACCTCCTGTTCTTATGTTGTCTCTTTATGTCATTCCAAAAAGTCAAAGTCACCTCGAAAACGCCTTCAGCGTTTCCTCGGTAACAAAACGATGCTCCGCATCCTCTGTTTTGTTATCTTCAATGATTAAAGTGCTGTCACGATTTCTAAGCAATACCGGTTTGGGTCTTGTACATTTCTGCGTACCTGCCGTTTAGGGAAATCAGCTCGTCATGTGACCCCAGTTCCGCTATTACGCCGTTTTCGATAAAGATAATCATATCGGAATCGCGTATGGTCGAAAGCCTGTGCGCTATGATGAACGAAGTCCTGTTCTCGCATATCTTAAGCATGGCATTCCTGATCTTCTGCTCGGTAACGGTGTCAACGGAGCTTGTAGCTTCATCAAGAATCATTATAGGCGCATTGGTTAGTACTGCTCTAGCTATGGTCAGCAGCTGCCTTTCACCCTGGCTGAGCTCCATTCCTCCCTGTTCAAGTACCGTGTCATATCCCTTGGGAAGCCTTTCTATGAACGCATCCGCTCCTGTCATCCTTGCAGCCTCTTTAACCGATTCCAGTGTGGCATCTTTCTGACCGTATGCAATATTCTCTCTAACAGACTCGGCAAAGAGCGCCGTATCCTGCAGTACTACGCCGAACACCTTTCTCAAGTCGCTCATCCTGTAGTCTCTCAGATCGTTCCCGTCCAGGAATATGCTTCCTTCGGTTACGTCATAGAATCTTGTAAGCAGATTTATGATAGTCGTCTTACCCGAACCTGTAGGCCCTACTATCGCGACCTTCTTACCTGCGGGTATCTTTAGTGATATGTTCTTAAGTATGGTCTTTTTCCTGTCATATCCGAAATAAACGTTCTTAAACTCAACATCTCCCTTAGGTGCCTCAAGCTCGAGTGATTCCTCTTTATCCTCGGGTTCCGGAGTCTCATCCATTATCTCAAATACACGTTCGGCTCCTGCTACCGCAGTCTGAAGATTGTTATAGACGTTTGCTATTTCCACGAAGGGACGGGTAAACTGCCTGGAATACAGCAGGAATGTACTGATAAGTCCGATATCGGTGATGTCGCCGTTTATGTAGAGTATTCCGCTTATTACTGCTATCGTAAGATAACATATATTGTTTATTACGTTCATAAGAGGCATCAGGTAACCTGACCATATAAGGGCGCGTATGGAGGTTTTGCATAACGCCTCGTTTTTCCTGTCAAAGTCAACCTGCATCTCTTTTTCACGGCAGAATGCCTTTACAACTGTCAGACCCGATATGCCTTCCTCAATCTGTCCGTTTAAGACTCCGAGATTTTTCTGCTGTTCCCTGAAAAGCTTCCTCGTATGCTTGGTTACGATCTTTGTGAGGATGAATATCATACCTACACTGCAGAGTGTAACAAGCGTCAGGCTCGGACTGAGTATCATCATCATCGTAAATATTCCGATAATGGTGAACGCATATGTCATTAACAGTGTCAGGGCACTTGATATTGTCGTGCTTATATTGTCAACATCATTCGTAAGCCTGCTCATAAGCTCGCCGTGCTGATGCCTGTCAAAAAATGCGAGCGGCAGGTTCTTTATCTTTGAAAAAAGTGACTTTCTTATATGGTTTATGATCCTCTGGCCTATGGCTGCCATGAGGAACTGCTGCATGAACTTTACGAACCAGTCGGAAATGTATACTCCGGCAAGCAAAAGAAGCAGCATCGTGATTGAATTTCCTTCGCTTATCTCGGTTATTATGCTTCCCGTCAGTCTCGGTGAGACTATAGCCGTTAATGAGGATAATCCCGAAAACAGGAACACCCATCCAAGCCCCTTCCTGTGGCCTCTTGTGAGGTCCCAGAGCCTTTTCAGCGTCCCTTTTAAATTCTTGGGTTTTACCACCTGCATGCCTCTTCCGGGTCTTTGTATCCCGCTCGTATTGACAGGAGGCACGGTGGTTATTTTTGCATCTGCCATTTGTCCGATCCTTATAGTTTTTCAATTTTCCCTATCTGTGACTCATATATCTCGCGATAGGTCCTGCAGTTTTCAAGTAGTTCGGCGTGAGTTCCGAAGCCTTCAACGGTACCGTTATTCAAGCACAGGATCTTATCCACACGCATGACCGTGGATATCCTCTGGCTGATCAGGAGCACTGTCGCTTTCGTCTCCATTTCGGAAAGCCCTTTAAGTACCTTGCTTTCGGTATTTGCATCAAGTGCGCTGGTGCAGTCGTCAAGTATCAAAATTGAAGGATTTTTAATCAGCGCTCGCGCAATTGAAAGCCTCTGCTTCTGGCCTCCCGAAAGGTTTACACCTCCCTGTCCGAGCAGTGTTTCATATCCGTTTTCAGTATTTTCTATAAACTCGGATGCACATGCGATATCTGCAGCCTTCGTAATCCTGTCCATGTCGTAGTTTCCGGATTTTTCCTTTTGTGTTTCTCCGTTTACTGCCCGGGACAATCCCCAGCTTAAGTTTTCTTTTATCGTACCTGTAAAAAGAAGAGCTTTCTGTGCGACCAGAGATATCCTGTTCCTTAAATATTCCTCATCTATCTCTCTTACGTCACAACCGTCAACGGTTATGCTTCCTTCAGTACAGTCATAGAATCTTGGGATCAGATTTACAAGCGAGCTTTTTCCCGAACCCGTCGGACCTATGATACCGATGGTCTGTCCCGGTTCTGCGGTGAAGCTTATGTTGTTTAACGCGTTTCTTGATGAATTGGCGTAAGCAAACGAAACGTTCTTAAACTCAAGCCTTCCTTTTATCTCAGGTTTCCCGGGATTCTCCGCTTTTTTCTGTGCGGGCTTTTCGTCGAGTACTTCTTTTATACGCTCTGAGGATGCAAGTGCACGTACCGCACTGTTTATAACATTTGATATGAAGTTCAGGGCAAAAAGCACCTGTCCCATATAGTTTACGGATGCCATCAGCCTTCCGATGTCGGCTGCCTTCTGATCCTTTGATATCCAGAGCAGCAGGACTATGCCGAAATTTACCGTCAGGTTAATGAGCGGGGCAAACATTGCCATGGCACGTAATGCCGATGTATTTGCTGCGGCGAGTTCTCCCGAGGCGTCGTCAAACTTTCCGGTTTCCCTGTCTTCGGCACGGAACGCTTTTACAACTCTTACGGATGAAAGGAATTCCCTTGATACCCCGTTCAGTTTATCAAGCTTTTTTTGCACCTTGCCGAATCTCGGATAACCTACCATGATATTCGCAACTATCAAAAGAGAGGCAATTACAATTATGATTATCATTATCGGAGCCTGCTTCGGAGTCTGTACGATAATGAGGATAACCGCACCAATACCTGTTACCGGCGCCTTTATAAGTATTCGCATTATGCTGTTTATAAAGTCCTGTATCTGGGTTACGTCGTTTGTTATCCTTGTTATTATGGATGCCGGCTGAAGCCTGTCTATGTTTTCAAGTGATAAGCTCTGTACGTTCTGATATATGTCGTGACGTATCTCCTTGCCTATCGTCTGGGAGGTACGGCTTGCAAAATGGTTTCTCATGACTGCGCAGAACGCTCCGAACAGAGCTATCCCGAGCATTATACCGCCGTACATCAGGATCTTGTCAGTGTTCTTATCCGCGACTCCGTTATCAACTATATATGACATGTAAGTCGGCTGCAGCAGATCCGCGACTGCCTCTAAAGTAAGGAATGCTGTAGAGATGCAGAATATAACTATATGTTTTTTCAGATATCTGAGTATTAGTTTCATTTTTCTTTCCAAATTGCTTATGCTTTAGTTCTTCCGACATACGGAAATGGTACACAGCATAAGCGAGATTATCAATATATCAAGTAAAACGGCGGGTATCGCCATCAGGAAGAGATAGCCTTTTGCCAAAGCTATGATGACCGCCGCAGCGTATAATATGATCGTGACTGGCCAGACACGCAGCCAGCTTTTTTCAAGTGTCACATCTACCTGGGATACCATGTCAGCATATGCATCCAAAGTTATCTTATAGTTAAGTAATGATATTACGGCATTCCCTGCACTTAGGACTCCGTTAACAAGAAAACCGTAATCTATGATGTCTACCAGAAACCTTATGAGTATCGATCCCGCTGTAAACAGTACCGTAACCCTGAATATGTGACTATACGGTACCATTTTGACATACCCGTATATCGACAGAAGAGATACCGGGATGTACACTAAAACATAAGGAACATTTGTATCGAATTTCGACAATACATCGGGGATCAACAGAAGAAAATAGCAAAAAATAAGTATCCACTGATACTTTATCGATTCTTTCAGACCGTGATCCGTTACGCCCCATACATCAAGCTTTGACTGTATGATGCTGTGCATTATACCCTTCTTGGAATAGTCGGTACATGCCATCCTTGCATTACAGTCAGCGCAGCTTTCAAAGTTTTTGCTTTTGCAGCAAATGGCTATTTTACAGTACTCACTGTACCTATGTGCTTCACTCGATACAGTTGCATTGTCGGGATAGCAGCCCGTGCATCTGCCGTTTTCATGTTCTGGACAGTAAAAACAGTTTTTACCACAATACGTTTTATTCATACTTCTACCCAAAAAGAGAAAGGTGTCAATGAACGATCCTTCATTGACACCTTAAGAAAATACAACGTAATTATTTAACCAGTAATGATTCTCCGGTCATTTCCTTAGGCTGAGGAATCTCCATGATCTCAAGAAGTGTAGGAATGATATCAGCCAGCTTGCCGCCCTCGCGTAATTTTACGCCGTCCTTGTAGTTAATAAGGATGAAGGGAACAGGGTTGGTTGTATGAGCGGTGAAAGGAGCACCTGTCTCATAATCGATAAGCTGTTCTGCATTTCCGTGGTCTGCACAGATGAACATAGTTCCGTCAACTTCTTTGATGAATGTCTCAAGCTCGCCTAAGCATTCGTCTATTACTTCGATAGCCTTTATTGCCGAAGGGATAACTCCGGTATGTCCTACCATGTCAGGGTTTGCAAAGTTACAGATGATAACGTCATAATATGCGTTTCCGTCCTCATCTTTCTTTGTGATAGCCTGGCTTAACTTATCACATACTGTATAAGCGCTCATTCTGGGCTTCTTGTCATATGTGGGAACATACTTGGGTGAATCTACAAGGATCCTGTCCTCGTTGGGATTGGGAGCCTCTACGCCACCGTTAAAGAAGAAAGTAACATGCGCATACTTCTCTGTCTCGGCGATACGTGCCTGCTTTAAGCCCAGCTTCGAGATATACTCTCCGAATGTATTGGTAAGCTGAACCTTTTCAAATGCAACAGTCTTATTCTTTATGGTCACATCATATTCTGTGAAGCATACATATGTAAGAGGCAGGAAGCCGAATCTTCTCTCAAATCCGTCGAACTGCTCGTCACACATAGCATGAGTGATCTCTCTTGCACGGTCGGGACGGAAGTTAAAGAATATAACCGAATCATTTGCCTTGATCGTAGCAACTGGAGCGCCGTTCTTCTTTACAACGAAAGGTACTACGAACTCATCGGTAACGCCTGCATCATATGAAGCCTGGATGCCGCCTGTTGCGGAATCAGCCTCATTTCCTTCACCGTATACAAGTGCCGCATAGCCCTTTTCTACTCTGTCCCAGTTCTTGTCACGGTCCATTACGTAGTAACGTCCCTGAACTGAAGCTACCTCGCCGACACCGATCTTTGCCATCTCTGCCTCGAGCTGTGCCACATAGTCTTTTCCCGATGCCGGAGGTGTATCACGTCCGTCAAGGAAGCAGTGTACATAAACCTTTGTAAGACCGTTGCGCTTTGCAAGCTCTAACAGACCGTAGATATGTGTAATGTGGCTGTGAACGCCGCCGTCCGAAACAAGTCCGTAAAGATGAAGTGCCGAATCATTCTTCTTGCAGTTCTCAACCGCACGGAGCAGCTCGGGATTCTTGAAGAAATCACCGTCCTGGATTTCCTTGGTGATCCTTGTAAGATCCTGATAAACTATACGTCCGGCACCCATGTTGAGGTGTCCTACTTCGGAGTTACCCATCTGTCCGTCGGGAAGTCCAACGAACATTCCTGAGGCGTTACCCTTTACAAAGGGATATTCCTTCATAAGTCTGTCCATAACAGGTGTCTTTGCGAGAGCTACGGCATTTCCCTCTGTTTTGTCATTTAAGCCGTAACCGTCGAGTATTAATAGTACTGTGGGCTTTTTAGCCATGATATATTTCCTCCCTTAAAACAATTACATTTACTATTTGACCGTAACCTTAATCTTAACCGAAGCATTTTTATATGTTAAGGTTATGGAACATTTTCCTTTTTTAACGGCTTTGATTGTTCCGTTCTGCGTAACCTTTGCAACTTTCTTTTTTGAAGACTTGAACGTTGCAACAGCATCCTTAACCTGGGTGTGACCTGCCTTGTCGTTTATTCTGTAGGTTATAGTGGCTTTCTTGCCTTTTTTGAGTGTGATGGATGTATCCTCGACTTTTATCTCATAAATATCCCATTCACAGATATAACCTTTGATGGTTCCGCTCTGAACGCAATATTCATTGTCAAAATCACCCCATGCAGGAGTTTTGGCATCATCCTCTTCCATATGTCCCGCAGATACTTCGCTGCCTTTTCCTATTGCGACATATTTATCATAAGTATTCTGAACAAAATGACTCTGATGATCGGGCTGTGAGCTTTCCCAGTTTTTGTACTTGAGTTTCTCACCGGTCACGGTTTTCCAGTTATTCTCCATCGTCTGATAGATCTTATCATAAAATCCTGCGTTATAAACACCGATCCATGCGGGTGAACCCTTATCTTCTATATATTTCCAGACAATATCTTCCTCGTATTTATCAGAAAACGTTACAAGGTGTCCGCCAAGCTTTTCACATTCTGCTTTGGCGTCTTCCCATGTAAGACTGCCTTCATAGTAATAGTAAAAATGTCCGTTGTACTGCATTGCATCTTCAGGTATCTCATATTCTGTTTCAGCAAAAACGGGTGTGGCTGTAACCAATACAAGCATTAATAGTAATACAACTGCCCCAACTAATGATTTCTTCATATCTTATTCTCCTTCTCGAAAAAAATAATGATACCCCGAACCAAAGACTCAAAACCCCTTTTAAGCCTTTGGCTTTCAACACCATTTAAGTAAAACAGGGGAGGAAACATCCTTTACCAGTATAATGTATTCCTCCCCCTTATCTTTAAAAATTAATAGTTAACAATCTTGCCGAAGTCAGCCTTAAGTGAAGCTCCGCCTACAAGTCCGCCGTCGATGTCGGGCTGTGCGAAAAGCTCAGCTGCGTTTCCTGCATTTACAGATCCACCGTACTGGATACGTACTGCATCTGCTGTAGCCTGATCATAGATCTCTGCGATGCACTTACGGATGCCCTTGCAAACTTCCTCAGCCTGCTCGGTAGTAGCGGTCTTGCCTGTTCCGATAGCCCAGATAGGCTCGTATGCGATAACCATGCTCTTTACCTGGTCAGCAGCGATACCAACAAGGTCAGACTTGATCTGAAGACGGATCCAGTCCATGGTAACGCCCATTTCTCTCTGCTCTAATGTCTCGCCGCAGCAAAGGATGGGAGTAAGACCTGCTTCAAATGCCTTCTTAACCTTCTTATTAAGGAAAGCGTCATCCGCTTTGAAGTGCTCACGTCTCTCAG
>JAEEVO010000015.1 GCA_016290905.1 Lachnospiraceae bacterium
AGAAGTGCCACCGAATAGGATTTTATTATATAGTGGATTTTTTGTCAATAATGTTATATAACATTATATTTTCACCCAGTATTTCACGTCTGGTTCACCTCAGAAAAGCCTTCTGCATTTCCTCGGTAACAAACCGCTGCTGCACATCTTAATCAACCTCTATGCCGAATCCGCCGTCCTTAACGGATAAAACTGCCCTTCCTCCGTCTTTAAGTTTTCCGAACAATACCTCATCGACAAGCAGCGGTTTTATCTCGTTTCTTATCACTCTGTCTATCTCTCGTGCACCGAACTCCTCACTTATGCCCTTTTCGCGTATAAGCGCAAATGCTTCGTCGCTGACATCCAGTCCGATCGATTTCTGCAAAAGCATCTGCTTCAGCTCGCCAAGTTTCTTGCCGATGATATCGGTTGCCATGGCTTCGTCCATGCCCCTGAACACTACTATGCGGTTCAGCCTGTTCCTAAACTCGGGCTGGAAGGTCTTTTTAACCTCTTCCATTATCACGCCGCTGTTCCCCGCCGTGCTTTCAAAACCGATTTCTTTCTTCCCTATCCTGTTCGCACCGGCATTTGAAGTCATGATCAGCACGACATTCCTGAAATCGGCTTTTCTGCCCTGATTATCCGAAAGAGTCGCGTAATCCATAACCTGAAGAAGCACGTTGTAAATATCGGCATGTGCTTTTTCTATCTCGTCAAGCAATAATACGGCGTGAGGATTCTTCCTTATCTCTTCGGTAAGCAAGCCACCCTCCTCATATCCGACATATCCTGCGGGTGCACCGATAAGCTTTGCTACCGTATGCTTCTCCTCATATTCGCTCATGTCAAACCTAACAAGCTTAACCCCCATCTCCTCTGCCAGAGTCCTTGCAATCTCGGTTTTACCTACACCTGTAGGACCTACGAACAATAGGCTCGCCAGGGGTTTGTTTTCTTCAAGAAGTCCCGCCCTCGAAAACTTAATGGCATTAACAACCTGAGCAACAGCCTCGTCCTGCCCGAAGATCTTCTTTTTGATCCTGTCCTCAAGGGTTCTGAGTCCTTCAGCCTCATCCGTCTTGACTGTTTCAAACGGTACACGGCAGATCTTGGTGAGCACAAGGTTTATTATGTCCTTATCGACAACATAAGGCTTTCCTTCATCCGGATGTAGCTTCTTAAATGCTCCGGCCTCATCTATAAGGTCTATGGCCTTATCCGGGAGAAATCTTTCATTGAGATGCTTGGCGCTCATCGTTACGGCATATTCAAGAGCCTCATCCGTATAAACAATCTTATGGAACTCCTCATACTTGCCTCTTAAACCTTTTAGTATCTCAATGGTTTCCGCCTCGGTCGGCTCCGTGATCTCTATGTTCTGAAAACGTCTTGCAAGGCTTTTGTTCTTTTCAAAATGCTTTTTATATTCCTCAAAAGTGGTAGCTCCGATAACCTTAAGCTTTCCTGTCATAAGATACGGTTTTAAGAGATTTCCTGCATCAAAGGAACTGTCTCCGGTTGCGCCCGATCCCGATATATTATGTATCTCATCTATGAACAGGATCGGTTTGTCCTCTCTTTCAAGCTCCTCGAGGACCTTCTTCATCCTTTTCTCAAATTCACCGCGATACTGGGTGCCCGCAAGCATCCCACCGAGATCGAGTGAATAAATCCTGCTGCCTTTAAGCTCATCGGGAACCTTTCCTTCCCT
Source organism: Lachnospiraceae bacterium (assembly GCA_016290905.1). GTDB lineage: Bacteria > Bacillota > Clostridia > Lachnospirales > Lachnospiraceae > RUG11977. The sequence continues at coordinate 1,697 of JAEEVO010000015.1, forward strand.
GATCCTCTGTACAAGTCCGTAGGTTATGGCTGTCTTTCCGACGCCCGGTTCACCGATATGAAGCGGATTGTTCTTGTCCTTTCGTGCAAGTATCTGAATGGTCCTCTCCAGCTCATTCTCCCTGCCGATAAGAGGATTTATATCCTTTAAAATATCATTTAGGCACGGGGCATATCGTTCAAGATCCTTAGAAGATCTTTTTTTCTTTTCGTCTTTAACACGTATTTGACCGGCATCTGCTATGTCTCCGTCATTTTCTTCGTCTTCATCGTCATCAAATACATCATCATCGTCTGGGTTCTCGTCATCCTCATCATCCGGATCATCAGCTTCAGCATATTCCTCCATGTCATCTTCATCATCCTCGGGATCATATTGCCGTACATGATCGTTTGTGTCCTCAAGTGCGGTCAGTTCACTTAAAAGTCCGGGCTTATCTACCTCCTGCATTTTCATGTAATATACGGCATAGCTGTTTTCCTGGCACCAGATACCGTAAACCACATGCCTGATACCTATGGAACCGCTTTCGCTGCTTAAGGCCGATTGGGCAGCCCACATTAAGGCGCTCCCCATACCGTCAGAGAACTCGCATTTCGTATCCTTTACCTTTTCAGAATATCTCTCGATATTCTTTTCAAGCTCTCCCCGCAGTTTCTTTATATCCCCGCCGCAGTTTTCGAATGCCTCAGCAAATATATCCGTATCGCAGAGAGCCCGGAGTACTATCTCCGGGGTAATATATTCATAATTGTTTGACCGGGTAAACTCCATCGCCCTGTCAAGCATCTCCTTAACTTTCGCATCAAGCTGCATATCAAACTCCTGTTAACCCCTGTATCCTATTCCGCCTCAACCGTCATCCTGAAGGGAAAGCCTTCCTGTCTTGCCCTGTCGATGGCAAGCCTTGTCTTTGTGGTTGCTATATCATAACTGTAAGAACCGACCACAGCACTTCCGCAGTTATGAACCTTGAGCATAAGTGCCTCGGCTGTAGCGTTGTCCTTATGAAAAATATCCACCAATACAGAAACCACAAACTCCATAGTGGTAAAATCATCATTCCACATTATGACGTTAAACCGCTTGGGTTCTTCAACCTTGACTTTCGTTTTTTCCTTTACCGCATCTTTAACCGACATATTACATTTCCTCTGCTTTAAGTGTTTCCCGCGACAATTCACAAGTCCCGGACAATTTTTTTCTTATTCAACAATAACCCCGTCGGAATCACATCCATATCATTCCGAACGGGGTTATGCATCATTAAAACCGATTTTTATAAATGCTCGGTCAAATCATACTCTTTACTCTCTATCATAATTCGTATAAAGCCCAATTAAGATCAATCTCATCCATGTCAGTCAGGATTTTCTTCGAGAAACTCTGAGCTTTTGATTCAGAAACTTCCTTTAATCCCTTTATTGATTTGTCATAAATCTGATAGATTGTTTCTTCACCGTCAAAATAATATCCTACTTTTCCAAAATAATTACCTTTTCTCATATAGATAACTTGTTCAGTTGCATCGCCTTCAAAGATCGTAAAAATATATTTATATCCGTTAAAGAAATACAGATCCGAACAATAAATACTTACTTTCTTGGTCATATCTATGACTTTTTCTTTAACATACTTATAAATTTTCATTTCATATGCCGTACTGTCAAAACCACTTTCATGAGCTTTTACGACAAACATCTCATCAATATTGTCATCGTCGATATCTTTGAATGCATACATCATTTCAAATTCATAGTAGTCATTCTTCAACGCACTCTTGTACAATTTCTTGATTTTTTTCATAAACGCTTTCTGGGCTGCAGCATTTGGATCTTTAGTCTTTTTAGATGCTGCTTCGGCATTTACGAAACCAACGATTGCAACCATCGCTACACACAAAAACATTACAACAATAATTTTCTTCAGTACATTTTTCATAGTTTCTGTCTCCTTATAAATTTTTAGTTCCCGGGAAACATCTCCTTAAACAGAAATATATCCTTACCGAGCATAAATAGATTATACTCTCTGCACCAGTTTAATACTTTACATATATTGCTTTAAACCATGCGAATATTGCTCCCGCATCCTTTAGGCTTCATTCACTATTCTCATATATTCATCATAGCAGATACTTTCCCCGCCCATACTTTCGAGATGATCCGTATGAAACTGGCAGTCTATCATCTTCATGCCTTTTTCAAGCATAACCTTTGCCAGGCTTACCAAAGCAATTTTTGAACCGTTCTCGCTGTCCGAAAACATACTTTCACCGAAAAAACACTTACCGAATGTTACACCGTAAAGTCCGCCTGCTACTTCCCCGTTGACGATCGCGTCAACACTAACAGCATACCCTTCCCTGTTCAGATTACAGTATGCGCGCTCCATATCATCGGTTATCCATGTTCCTTCGTTAAATTCACGCTTTGTCCTGCATCTGTGCATCGTATCCGCAAAATCTCTGTTAAATACGACCTTTACATCATTTTTCCTGATAAATTTTCTAAGTGAATGCGATATATGGATATTTTCTGGACGTATTATATATCTTTCATGCGGACACCACCACATTATCGGTTCCCCTTCTGAATACCACGGAAAGATTCCGTGAGAATACGCAAGAAGCAGCCTCTCCTTACTCAGGTCACCTCCGACTGCAAGCAGTCCGTCAGGCTCAGCCTTCTTCGGATCCGGAAATGATATTTCATTATCATTAAGCCTGTATACCGGCATATTTATATTTCCTTTCTTGTTCTCGTTCCCCCTCCGGAACCAAAATCATTTATTGTCGTTTTGAGCGAAGCGAATAATCTTTCATCATTGTATAAAGATCCTTCGATAACGCTCAGGATGACAAACACATAGTCAAGGTCACCTCGAAAACGCCTCCGGCGTTTCCTCGGTAACAAAACGATGCTCCGCATCTTCTGTTTTGTTACATTATATTCACATTTCTCAGCCCGGTCAACGCTCAGACACGAGATTTCACAACTTTTTATTGCTTTTTGTCGGTTTTTTAAGTAAAATCGTTTACGGACCGGTAACTACTATCTGATATATTTACCGGCTCACAATCGTAAGCATTGTCACAAATGACATCAAGTTCTATCATTCAGAAACATTCAAGTCAATGTCATTCTGAGCGAAGCGAAGAATCTTCTATCTTTACAGATCCTTCGCTGACGCTCAGGATGACAAACAGATCATAACTTGATATCTTCAACAAACTCAAATCCGAAGATCAAGGAGAACATCCTCTATGAAAGCTTCAAATAAAACCCCGAAACTTCCTGTTCCCGTCATCATATTCTTAGCCGCCGAGGCTGTCCTGTACATTCTTTTCATGATATTGGACGGTATCGACACCTTTACGGATCCGAGGCAGAGCAGCTTCTATATGGCATTTGCCAAAACCGGAATTTTTTCTGCTGATTTCTTAAAGTATTATTCCGTAATACTATGCCTTGCCGTAAGCATCATATATTATTATAAAACTAAAACAAAAGAATCTGCAGTGCTTACCGCCGCAATGTTCTTCACAGCATTTTCCGACTACTTCCTGCTGCTTGACAACAACAATCTGATACCCGGAATGCTAAGCTTCTGTGTAGTCCACACAATCTATCTCTTTGTCATAACCAACGGGAACCTGAAGCAGACTATAAAATATCTTCTGATACGTATAGCTGCCGCGGCTGTTTTATCACTGGCTTTAAGATTAAGCGGCATGATCACCTTCGACAAGGATATCAATCTGATGCCTCTCATCTTCCTTGTGATGCTTTACGTTTTTTCATTCATTTCAAACATATTCACACTTTTGACTTCCGTTATGGATAAAACAATAAAGGATAAAAAATGCCTTTTTGACCGTCCGGTGCTTTTCCTTATCGGTCTCACACTTTTTATCCTTTGTGATCTGAATGTCATGATCTATAATCTCGGTGATTTCATCAACATTTCATCTTCGTTCTATCCGGCGTTAAGGGATGCTTCCTACATCCTCATGTGGGGCTTCTATCTCCCTTCACAGGTCGTCATAGTACTTTCATGCATCCTCCGTATACCTAAAGGTAAAACAGTTAAATACTCAAACAAGCCACATAGTAGAAAACATTAAAGCAGCACTGTCATCCTGAGGGCTTTAGCCCGAAGGATCCTGTGTACTGCAAAATCTGTAAGATTCTTTGCTTCGCTCAGAATTACATACAGGAAGTATTTAGGTCAAAGTCACCTTAAAAACGCCTTCAACGTTTCCCCGGTAACAAAACGATGCTCCGCATCTGTTTTGTTATATAATAACCCATGTTATCACAGAATGAAATTGCGCAGTATTGTTTTCCCACACGGCGTCAATATCGACTCCGGATGGAACTGTAATCCGTATACCGGATGATCCTTATGCTCTACCGACATTATCTCACCATCATCACTCCTGCCGGTAATTCTTAATAAATCCGGTATCGTGCTTTCCACAGCTGAAAGTGAATGATATCTCGCTACCCGGATTTTTTCATCAAGCCCCTTATAGAGAGCAGAAGAAGTATCAATATTAACCTCTGATGTTTTTCCGTGCATAAGCCTCGAAGCATGATCTACAGTGGCCCCGAATGCCTCACAGATAGCCTGATGTCCCAGGCATACCCCGAGTATCGGTATCTTATCATATACTTTTTTGATAAGTTCTTCACATATCCCCGCGTCGACAGGCTTCCCCGGTCCGGGTGAAATGATTATCCTGTCAGGGTGCATTCCGATTATTTCTTCAACAGTAAACTCATCATTCCTTATAACTTTTATCTCATTGTTTCCTGAAACGATTTCCCCCACAAACTGGAACAGATTGTAAGAAAAGCTGTCGTAATTATCTATAAGTAAGATCATATTCCGTCCTCCTGTGCCTGCTCTATGGCGGACATAACAGCCTTAGCCTTATTCACGCACTCTTCAAATTCCTTCTCCGGATCCGAGTCGGCAACTATCCCCGCTCCGCTCCTGACAAACACCTTATTGTTCTTCTTGTAAGCGATACGTATTGCTATACAGGTATCAAGGTTTCCGGTAAAGTCTATATATCCGATGGCACCGCCGTATATACCGCGCTTGTTGTATTCCAGCTTATTGATGATCTCGCAGGCTCTGATCTTAGGAGCTCCCGAAAGAGTCCCCGCAGGTAGGACAGCATCTATCGCATCCAGAGGATGACAGTCATCCCTTAATTTACCGCATACTGTCGAACCAATGTGCATAACATGCGAAAAGCGCTGAATCGCCATATATTTTTCAACATTTACCGAACCGAACGTGCTTATTTTTCCAAGATCATTTCTTCCGAGATCCACCAGCATGTTATGCTCGGCAAGTTCTTTCTCATCCCTGAGAAGCTCCGCTTCCAAAGCCTTGTCCTCAGCTTCGTCTTTACCTCTTCTTCTGGTACCGGCAAGAGGGAAAGTATGCAGAACTCCATTCTCACATTTTACAAGAGTTTCCGGAGACGCACCCGCCACTTCAATGTCATCTCCCGAGAAATAAAACATATACGGAGAAGGGTTTATGGTTCTCAGAACCCTGTAGGTATCAAAAAGGCTTCCCTCAAAGTCGGCAACAAGCCTGTTGGACAGTACCACCTGGAAGATATCTCCTTCATAGATATGCTCTTTTGCCTGATCCACCATATCGCAGAATTCGTCTTTTTCAAAGAGCTTCCTGTAGGGTGACAGCATCCTGCCTTTCTCAATATCCGCAGGTTTTCCGTTTATTATCAGACTGATTATCTCATCTATATCCTTCTGTGCTTTTTTGTATGAAGCATCAAAATCCGATGTAGATGCATTTGCGATAACGATGATCTTTTGCTTCAGATTATCAAAACATATAACCCTGTCAAAAAGCATCAGATCTACATCCTTGAAGCCTTCCTCATCCCTTGCGTCGAGGTTCAGCTTAGGTTCACTGTATTTTATATAATCATAAGCAAAATATCCTACAAGCCCGCCGGTAAAAGTAGGGAAGTCTTCAAATCTCGGACTTCTGTGTTTTGAAAGCAGTTTTTTGATATATTCGGAAGGTTTTTTTGTCTTTTCACTGTCAAGAAGCCTTCCTTCATCATCATAAACCTTAAGATTACCGTCCATACAGGTAATGCAGAGTTTCGGATTATACCCCAGGAAAGTGTATCTTCCCCAGTTTTCCTGATTTTCCACACTTTCAAGCATAAAAACATGCTTGCTCATACCTTTGAAAATCCTGATAACCTCTATCGGAGTTCTTATATCCGACAGTATTTCCCTCTTTATGGGGATATAATCATAATCATTTTTTATTTTTATAGCTTCATCCAATGATGGTGTGTACATCGTTTTTCTCCCGGTTTTCTTTCTTTTGATCATCTGGATATATCCAGGCTGTTTTATTACTTCGATTCAACGATAAATCTATCCAGAACTTCAGAAGCCTTGCCGCTGTCTATAAGTTCCTTTGCAAGCTCTATACCTGCCTTAAGGCTTTCTGCCTTATCCGAAATATAAAGTGCGGCACCTGCGTTCATAAGGACAGTATCACGCTTTCCGCCCTTTTCCTTTCCGCTTAAGATATCACGTGTGATCTGTGCATTCTCCGCAGGTGTCCCGCCCTTAAGATCATTCTTCTCACATCTTGCAAGACCAAAATCCTCTGGCTTGATCACATAGGTCTTGAACCATCCGTCCTTAAACTCACAAACCGCTGTCTCGCCTGCTGCGGATATCTCATCAAGCTTTTCTCTTCCGTATACTACCATTCCCCTCTTTACACCGAGGCCGGAAAGAACCTGTGCCAGCGGCTCTATAAGATACTCGTCATATACGCCGAGAAGCTGTCTCTTGGGATTTGCCGGATTGGTCAGCGGTCCCAGGATATTAAATACTGTCCTGAATCCGAGCTCCCTTCTTATTGAGCCTACGAATTTCATGGAAGTATGGTATTTCTGCGCAAAGAAGAAACAGAAGCCGGTATTTTTAAGAAGCTCGACACATTTTTCGGGAGCAAGATCGATATTCGCGCCAAGCGCCTCAAGGCAGTCAGCTGTTCCCGAATTGGATGAAGCTGCCCTGTTTCCGTGCTTTGCAACCTTTACTCCCGCTGCCGCTGTTACAAAAGCCGTAGTTGTTGAAATATTAAAGCTTCCTGCCTTGTCTCCGCCGGTACCTACTATCTCTAACGTGTCCATATCACCTGCATCAACTTTTAATGCATGCTCTCTCATTGCTGCTGCACAGCCCATGATCTCGTCAATGGTCTCTGCCTTTGCGCTCTTTGCAGAAAGTGCCGCAAGAAATGCCGCATTCTGTGTCTGTGACGACGTACCGTCCATTATCTCGTTCATGACCGTATAGGCCTCATTATATGAAAGATCTTCTTTATTGACTATTTTCTCGATTGCTTCTCTGATCATTGTTTTTTTCTCCTTTTCTATTTTGTATCCCGGCAAATCCCCGGATCAGTTTATCTCTTTGCTGAGCTTAGCGGTATACTCCTTAGCAGCTGCTGGATTGAAGCCTGCTTCTCTTAAAAGATTTATGAAATGCGATCCCACTATTACTCCGTCTATTATATCCTTCATGGGTTCAACGTCCTTGGCGTCCCTTATTCCGAAACCCATCATAACGGGAATCTTTGAAATATTTTTTACGCTGCTTAAATAATCGATTATCTCGCGGTGGAAGCTGCCCGACTGTCCGGTAACTCCCATTGCCCATACACAGTAAACAAAGCCTCTGGCTTTCTCAAGTATTCCAGGTATCCTATTTTTCGATACAGGTGAAACAAGCTGGATAAGTATTGTGGCGTCGTTTTGTTCAAGCGCCTTTAATAGGTCATCCTGCTCCTCGAAAGGAAGATCCGGTACTATTAGTCCATCTACTCCGGCTTCATTACATTTCTTAACAAATGCATTTATCCCGTAATTTACTATGGTGTTGTAATACATCATAAAAAGTATGGGCTGTTCGCTTCCCTCTTTTCTTAATCCTTCCATAAGTGCAAAGGTCTTTTTGAGCGATGCTCCGGCCTGTATTGCCTCATAGGAAGCCTGCTGGATGACCGGACCGTCCGCTATCGGATCCGAAAACGGTATGCCAAGTTCTATCACGGAAGTATTTCCTTCCTGTGCCTTTATTATCTCTTTGGTGGCGTCCATGTTCGGAAGCCCTGCTGTGATATATGTTATAACAGCTTTTTTATTCTGAGCTTTTAGCTCTTCCATCTTTTTCTCTATTCTGTTCAAGCTCATGATTTCTCCTTTTTGTCTTAGACTCCGGAATGACGTTCACTTTTTTCGCCTCTCCGGTACGGTTAGTCAATTATCAGTTTAAATATCCCTTGCCTGCAAGGTAATCCGAAATGGTATTTACATCCTTGTCGCCTCTGCCGGAAAGACAGATGATCATTGACTGATCCATGGTCATCTCCTTAGCTTTTTTAAGCGCGTAAGCAACTGCATGAGCGCTCTCTATTGCAGGGATGATTCCCTCAAGTCTTGTAAGCTCCATCAGTGCATCCATCGCCTCGGTATCGGTTATCGGTACGTATTTTGCACGGCCCGTATCATGGAGATATGCATGCTCCGGACCAACACCCGGATAATCAAGTCCTGCCGAGATCGAATGTGCAAGCTGGATGTTTCCGTCATCATCCTGTAAAAGATAGGATCTTGTTCCGTGTAATACTCCGGGACGTCCCTTAGCCATCGAAGCCGCATGCTCGTTTGTGTCAATGCCCTTTCCGGCTGCCTCTACTCCTATAAGCTCTACACCCGGCTCATCGATGAAATCGGCAAACATTCCGATCGAATTCGATCCGCCTCCGACACATGCCATAACGACATCAGGGAGCTTTCCTTCTGCTTCATAATGCTGTTTTTTTGCTTCACGGCTGATAACTGCCTGAAATTCCTTTACCATCTTCGGATAAGGATATGGTCCTATTGCGGAACCTATGATGTAAAAAGTATCTTCAGCTGTCTTTGCCCATGTACGTATTGCCTCGTTGGTTGCATCCTTTAAGGTGTTGCTTCCCGATTCCACCGATACAACCTTTGCTCCGAGCATTTCCATTCTCATTACATTCAACGCCTGACGCTTAACATCTTCTTTTCCCATGTAAACCGTACATTCCATATTGAAGAGGGCTGCTCCGGTAGCTGCTGCAACGCCGTGCTGTCCTGCGCCTGTTTCTGCGATTATCTTCTTCTTGCCCATTCTTTTTGCAAGAAGCACCTGACCTATTACGTTGTTTATCTTATGTGCACCGGTATGGTTCAGGTCTTCACGCTTAAGATAGATCTTTGTCCCGTATTTCTCGGTCAGCCTTTCCGCAAGATAAAGGGGAGTCTCACGACCTACATACTGCTTTAAGTAATAGTGATATGTTTTTATGAACTCCGGATCCTTTATCGCCTCCTCAAAGGCTTCGTCGATCTCCTGTAATGTGTTCATCAGCGATTCCGATACAAACTGTCCGCCGTATTCTCCGTAATATGCTTTCTTGTTCATTTTCTGTTCCTTTCCGTTTGAATTTATTTCTGTAATAATCATTCTATATCCAGACTTCTTACTGCTTTTACAAACTCTTCGACTTTTCTTCTGTCCTTCCCTTTTTCACCTTCCACTCCGGAACTAACATCCACAATGTCGGGACTGAATATCCTTATCCCTTCACTGACATTGCCGCTGTTAAGGCCTCCGGCAAGGATGAACTTTCTGCCCTCAAGGTTTTCCTTTAAAAAGTCGCTTATTTTTGAAGCTTCCGACCAGTCAAAGGTCATTCCGCTTCCATAGTTGGGCGCGTCGAGTACAAGTCCTTTTATTTTTTCGGATAAGTCCCGCCATCGTTTTCCCGGTCCGTTATCTGTCTCGTCTTTGTCAAGTTCCGAAAGCCCCTTTAGGTTCAGTGCTCGCCAGACAGGCTTGTCAACCGCTTCAAGTATTTGGTCATTCATTTCTCCGTGGATCTGTACAATATCAAAGCCTGTTTCATTTAACCTTGATATCATTTCGGTATCCGGCGAAACCATTACCGCGACTTTCTTTATATCGGGTGAAAGATATTTAAATATCTTTTCCGCTTTTTCCAAAGAAATATTTCTCTTGCTTTTTTCAAAGAAAACAAATCCTGCGTAATCAACCTTGGACTCATTCAGGTATTCCGCCTCCGCCTCGGAGGTTATGCCGCATATCTTTATCTGCGGTACGATCGGCGCCCCTCGTTCGGTTTTGTCTCTTGTTATATCCTTCTGTTCCATATGTTCCTCAATATATTACCATAATTTTTCTTTAAGCTCATTAACGTTTTTCTTTTCTGTTTAAGCTTTTCTCTTTGAGTTGTACTCAAATACTCTTCCATAATTTAGCAAGTGCTTCCGGATCTTCAGCCTCCATAAAAGCTCTTCCGATCAGAAAGCCGTCAACATTCAGACTCTTTAAGTACTTCACATCTTCTGCCGTCATTATACCGCTCTCAGATACAAACACCTTGTCCTCAGGTATGTACTTTCTGAGCCTTCCCGTATTTTCGAGCGATATGCTGAAATCCTTCAGATTCCTGTTGTTGACTCCGATTATCATGGGATCGATCTTCATCGCACGTTCAATCTCATATTCATCATGAGTCTCTACCAGAACCCCAAGCTTTAAACTCGTTGCCAGCTCATAAAAGCTTTTCATCCTTGCATCATCAAGTATAGCCGTTATAAGAAGTACTGCATCGGCACCTGCTGCCTTTGCCTCATAGAACTGATATTCTTCTATCATGAAATCTTTTCTTAAGATGGGCAGTTCAGATTTTACTCGTATCTCCTTCAGATAATCGATATTTCCGTTAAAGTGATCTTCCTCTGTAAGGCACGATATCGCATCCGCCGAATTATTGTATTTTTCGATCCTGTCATCAAGCCCTACCTTTGCTTCGATCTTTCCGAGACTCGGTGAAGCCTTCTTAAACTCAGCTATGATCGAGATTCCCTGTTTCTTCAGATTGTCATAAAAAAGTCCTTCAGGTCTTATCCCGTTCCTTAATGTCTCATCGGCAAGTCTTATCATCTCCTTTTCAGAGATTCTTGCCTTATGTTCAACCAGTCTTATCTTTTTGTCTTCAACAATTTTATCAAGTATCATTTTTTCTCCTTAAAACAAGAAACCGGCATATCCATAAAGAATATGCCGGGACAAATCTTTTTGATCTGCGGTGCCACCCTGCTTGATGCTATGCATCCACTTAACGCATACTCAGGCAGTTGTCATCTTGAAAGCATACCATCATATGCCGACTTTTTTTACGTAGAGTCCAGCTACGTCTCCCATACTCTGCTTAAAACATTTCTGTTTGCCCTCAGAAGTCCATTCATATCTGATATCAATACCGCATTCCCACCACCAGCGGTTCTCTGTGAAAGAATCTCAAATACTACTCACTCTTCCTCAACGGTTTTTCGATTTTCTATATTAAAGCACTAAATTGGTAATTTGTCAACAACTTTTTTTAGTTTCAGGAAATTATTTCCGCAACCATCCTAAAACTCCCAACAGCTATGATAGTTTTATTCTTAAGTTTCTTAATGCAATACGGATTCCCGATTTTCTGTGTCATGGTAATATGGGACGCTTAATCCCTATTCCGCAGGGTCTTCAGCAACAAATGATATCGGCATTTCCTCGATTTCTTCATCCATATATGAATAAGGCTTACCCTCTCCGATACGAACTGGTGTAATTGTAGCTTCCCTGTAAGTGTTGCATACCATTCACGAGCATCCGTGTCATTAACCTGAAGCAAACGCTCGTAATGAGACCACGACAAGAATTGTGCCGACAGTGTCGGCACAATCTCCGGAAACGTCTTATAGAATTGTAAAAACTTGTAAATTGTTCTCTTGCTAAAGCCTTTTCCATACTTTTCTGTAAAAGAATCTGAAAGACTTTAAACAACTTCCAATCCATATTCAGCCCTGTCTTCGCCTTTTAACTCTTCCTCAGAAATTCGCTTTCCCAAAAAACAATTTCTTAATACCAATGAAATATTAGCCGACTGAATCGCCACTCGCTGTGCACTCTCAATGATGTTACATACATCACCCATTATGTCATTTGTATTTGTATACTTTATTAAATCATTCATGTAACAAATCCTTTCAGAATTATTATTTGTACACTAAATGATAATTTAGAGCAGCAACTACATACTTTATTTGATGCATATTTTATTGACCTAAAGTTCCTTGACTCGCCGGCTTTAAAACATACTGACTTTGGTGTAATTCCTGAGACGTGGCAAGTAATGCCTATTGGCGATACAATCCTAGTTGGTTTAATAACCTTAAGATTATTATGATTTTATCATATAACTTACCATTTAAGGCAGTTATTCGAAATTTTCGAATAACTGAATCCGCCTTCATCTTTTCTTGTAAATTCAATTCTCCCACAAGTTGTAGGAAATTTGCTTCAGTATCTTTACCTACAATATTTGCCACAACTTGTGGCAAATTTGAATAAACTATATATTCTCTTTATAAAACCTTTGCAGAACATAGAATGCCGGTTTCCTGTATTTTTTGTCCTCGGATAAAAGACCCTTTCTGTTGTAATACTTCTGGATACTGCTTGTCCTCCTGGGGCATCTGAAATCATACAATATCCAGGGTGTCATTCCTTTTATATAATCGATACTCCCAAGGACCTCCGTCTGCCTTTCATACACATATTCCTGGCACTCCTCCGTACCTTTGTCAGATATTGTGCCATGATGACCTGAAAGCGCATCCGCTCCAAATTCCGTGATTATCACAGGCTTGTCCGGATTACTGTTTTTCATCAGTTCGGGAAGTGCCGAAAAATCGGGTGTATACCATCCGCAGTATTCATTTACGCCTATGATGTCCAAATACTCTGCCAGTCTGTCTGCTATCTTGTTTCCATCGCCATCTACCAGACACGCCGCCGAAACAAGCCTTGTCTTATCCATCGTATGAGCACAATCGGCCAGTCCTTTCATAAATGCCAGTCTCTCATCGGAATCCGCATTTTCGTTTCCGACAGACCATATGATCACGCTTGCCCGGTTGTAATCTCTTGTAATGAGTTCCTTTAACTGGTTTTCTGCGTCAGAATATGTTCCTTCACGGCTAAACCTCACCGCCCAGTATACAGGTATTTCCTCCCATAACAACAGACCCATTTCATCAGCAAGTTTAGCCATGTTTTCATGATGCGGATAGTGTGCGACACGCATGAAATTACATCCGAGTTCCTTGGCTATCCTTATATTTTCTTTACGTTCCTCGTCGTTAAGTGCTTTTCCGTTTATAACACTATCCTCATGGCAGCTGATGCCTTTTAAGAAAATCGATTTACCGTTAAGCAGTATTTCCCTGCCCGATACTCTTATTTCCCTGAAACCGACTCTATCGGATACAATATCATCGAGGCATGTTGCTTCTATATCATAAAGCACGGGATTTTCAGGCGTCCACAGATCGGGCTCACATTCTATAACTATGTTTCCTGCACCGCCGCTCACCTTTATCTCCTGTGAAATGCCAAGCTCGGGTATCGTTACCGTAGCTGTGGTATCTACCGGCTCCGACATTTTTATTTCAACCCTTATGTTTTTAAATGTTCCGTCGGGTACAAGTTCTGTTCTAAAGCTCTTGATATAAATCTTAGGTACACGTATCAGTTCTATATCACGATATACGCCGCCGTAATTAAACCAATCGGTGTTTTCAGGAGGAATCTGCTCCGGTCTGCGTGATGCATCAACCTGGATAATAATCCGGTTCTCTTTCGCCAGAGCCTCTGAAACATCCATATAGGCCGGAGTCGAGCCGCCTCTGTGCATGCCAATATACTGACCATTTAAAAATACCCTGAAAATATAATTTGCAGCGCCAACCCTTAAGAATACCTTTTCATCATTTTCCGGAACATACAAAAACGTTCTGGTAAAGACCATGCTGCTTTCATATAGCAGGAACTGCGGATCCACCGTATTCCAGCATGCCGGAAGCTTCATGACAGGCCACTCATCAAAGGAATAGTCAACAGGAAGACTGAATCCCCTGTTATCATACTTTCTTTCAATATACCATTTCTGACGTACGCAAGTATCATACTGATCTATCGCATAATGCCAAAACCCATTTAATGACTCCTTTTTCCTGCCGCCATCAAAAACAAACGAGTCTACCGTTACAAGCTTATCCTCATAGCAGGCCGTATAATCCTCCATATGGATATCTGAAATGTATTTCTTTGTCTCCGCCATAGCTGGTTTCCCTCTCCTATTTTCCATTTATGATATCTCTAGTAAGAAACTTTTACTCTCGTTTACTCTTTTAAATTCTTTTACTCTCGTTTACTCTGGTTTACTCTCGTTTACTCTTTTCCCCCAAATTTTCTGCATAAATACCGGATCAAAATACCCCATCCACACATTTCTGTAACCGGCCTGAACCAGGCACTCTCCTGTTGTTTGGGCGCATTCCGTACTTCTGCTTAATATGACTACCGGATATGCAAGATCGTTCGTATCGAACCTTGCAATACTCTCAATATAGCTTCTTATACAGTACGGATTCCTTATTATCTGTGTCATGGGAATTTTTGTTATTTTTTTATTAGTGTCAAACTCTTTTTTCGTTATAATAAAGTCCTTTAACTTCGATTCACCCGTTTCAGCTGCATCAATCGTATCAATATCCAGTATCAGCGGACTATATTCCTTTATCAGCTTTTCAAGTCCGTCCTCTGTCAAAACTGAAACAGCACTTTGGAATGTAACCGCTTCCGGTCTGACTCTTGATGCTCTATCAAAAATCCGAACGGCTATCTCTTTAGCTTCCCCATCATCAACCGGTTTTCTTACTCCGAAAGCGTTTCCTTCCGCAGACATTATCCCCTTCACGTATACCTGTGCGATATGCGGAAGGCAGACTTTACACTCATATATATCCTTTAGTTCAAATGCCAAGGTTATATCCGGCTCGTCAGTCTCTTTCAGTATGTTTTTCAAAATATAGTGTACAATATGTGCCGCAGTCCTTCTTTCAAGAAGCTCGTCCGATTTTGCAAAGTCAATCTGTCCCGATAAATCCGGACTGTCCCCGTTTGTGAGGACAGTCCGATAAGAAACCGATGATTTTTCAAGTATTTCATAAAATTCTTTTACAAGCATAGCTTAATCTGTTGCCTTTACCCTGATGGTGACATTGTCGCAGGCTGCAAGTGTTCCGGCTTCAAATACTCCGGTGGTGTTTACACTGTTTTCACCGGTCCAAAGGTTTGTCACGCTGTACTTTGAACCTTTCTTAAAGGTATCAAAAGGAATATCATCTGCAGAAATACTGAAACGTCCTTCTTTTGTTATCTCGCTCACATTTATGAAGGATATGGCAGCGCTGCCGTCCGCCAGAGGCTTTACAAGTATATCCACGCGGTTATTGTTTGTTATGTATTCCTTAGAAGGGTCTTCCGTATCTATCGTGGTTCGTACACGTTTAGCCTGAACTCCCAAAGCATCCCGGTTAAGTGCGATCATTTCTTTATTTGCTATGATCCTGTATATCCAGTCATCCTTTTCAACACGACGAAGGTCAAGTCCGAGCATAAGGGGTGAGTTCATCATGCACCACATGGTCATGTGGGTCTTGCACTGTATGTCGGTCAATCCTTCCATACTTATCATCAACATATCCGGATCGTTCCAGCCCTTGTCAAGTCCTGCAAACTCATCCATTACGACCGCCTTGTTATACTGAGATGTAACCGAAGGTGTTCCCGGATCAAACCATCTTCCGATACCGGGATTTCCGTCCCAGCCCACGCGGAAGGTTATATCGTTCAGTATTCTCCAGGAATCTCCCACCTTGTAGCCCCAGTTCTGAGGCTGGGTCTTACCCCATTCACATATCGACAGGATTATGTCATTATCCGGTGCCGCTTCATTAAATCCCTTTAAGAGCTCTGCATATGAATTAAGCGTATTTTCCTGTCTTCTGTGATTCATAAGACGTATGATATTTTTTCCTTTTTTAAGAGTAATCGGTATGGCCTTTGACATGATAAAGCTTTCTTTACCCTCTGATGCTTCTAAGAAGTCATCATATATAAGCTTGGATCCGTCTTCATTGTCAACAGCTATCTGGAGCCATTCTCCGACTCCCGGTTCACGGCCTGTGGCATATTCGACAAACAGATCGTTTTCTTCATATTCATCAGGAATTCCGATGTTAAAATTAAAATGAAGTTCTCCGCTCATGTCTCCTACCGGAGTGGTTCCTGTATTGGTGCCGTCGAAGGTGCCGATATTTGTAGCATACTTTACCTCACCTTCTTCGTTAAGCTTTGCACCTTTCCCTGTAAGCTTACCGGCCTCTTCAACAGACAGGATAATGCTGTCTGAATATTTCTTTGAAACAAGCTTTATACCTTTAATATTGGGGGCATATGTAAAACGTGCATTTTCCGGATTTGAAAATGTGGCATTATCAAACATGTAGTAGCAGTTATCTACCTTTATAAAGTCAACGCCCCAGTCAATATAAGATTTTGCATCAACTGCCTCATGCAGATATGTTCCTACTGCCGCTCCGGCGCAGAGGTTTGTACCTATATCATTATACATACCGAATTTAAGGCCTTTTGAATGAATATAGTCTGCAAGTGCCCTGAATCCCGAAGGGAACTTCTCCGGTTCGTTTTTAAGCTTTCCGTCTTCACGTTCGGAGCAGTAGCATCCGTCATCAAGAACACAGTACTCATATCCGAGCTTGTCCAGCCCGAGCTCGACTATCTTGTCGGCCATTGCCTTTGTCAATGCTTCCGTATTTCCGCTTCCGAACGCATTCCAGCTGTTCCAGCCCATAGCCGGAAGCCTGTTTTTCTTTTTATTATACAAAACATTTCCGTTTTTAAATGCATCGAAACGGAATTCTTCACCTTTCAGTGGAGCAGGAATCATCTCTGTCTCTTTTTTGGTAAGTTCTTCATTATTCATTGTTCATTCCTCCGGATCATTGTGTTCTTTCCCGTCCGGATCCGTTATGTGAAGAACCAGTTCAGGATAGACCTTTTTTAATTTGTTTCCAAGTTTAAACGAGCGGGAATTGGATACATCGGTATAAAGATGTATTTTTCCCGCCATCTCATTTTCATTAACATATCTTAAGATGCATTCACAGGCTTCAAAGGCATAGCCCTTTCCCTGATACTCCGGATACAGCGCATATGAAATCTCCGGCTCATCGGTTCCGTCAATCCCGGCTATACCGACCAGTCCTTTTTCCTTCTCCGCTTTTAAGTATATACCGTAAATCCCGTATTCCAGGAATTGGTAACTGTACCTGATATACGCCTCATGCCTCTCCTTAAATTCTTCAAAACTCAGATCGGCCATATCGGAGATTTTCAGATACCGGCGATACATTTGTATAAGCTCTCTATATCTCTTAATATCGTCTTCTCCTATCTCCTTTATGATAAGACGTTCCGTCTCACCGATGACGGCAGGGATGTTTCGGGAATGACACCATATCCTTTCAAGATATGAAACATCCCTGTCCTCAGAATACTCTATAATATATTCAGCATCTATTTTCTTAAAATCCAAAGGCGTTCTGACTATGGGAACATCATGTTCTTCAGCCCACTCCCTTATAATATCCGGAACTTTAAATTCAAATTCCGTTATGACCATTTTATCCTTCATGCTTTTACCGGACAAACTCCGTCATTTCGTTCCGAAAATCCTGTCTCCGGCATCGCCGAGGCCGGGAACGATATATGCGTTCTCATTCAGATGATCATCAAGACATCCGCAGTAAATATCAATATCCGGATGCTTCTTCTGCAGAAGGGAAAGGCCTTCGGGTGCTGCGATTATGCACATGAACTTAATATGATTGCATCCCTTTTCCTTAATAAAATCAACTGCCTGAACAGCGGAACCGCCTGTGGCGAGCATAGGATCGCAAAGGATCACCAGACGCCCTGCTATCTCACTGGGAAGCTTGCAATAATACTCATGCGGCTCGTGAGTTACTTCATCACGGTACAGACCGATGTGTCCTACCTTTGCCGAAGGAACAAGATTCAGTATCCCGTCAACCATCCCGAGTCCCGCACGAAGTATCGGAACGACCGCAAGCTTCTTCCCTGCGATCATCGGTACCTTTGCCGTGGTTATGGGAGTTTTAACTTCAACCAGTTCGGTGGGGAGATCCCTCAATGCTTCAAAACCCATGAGCATTGCTATCTCGCTTACCAGGACTCTGAAGTCCCTTGTACCTGTTCTTTCATCCCTGAGCAGTGAAATCTTGTGCTGGATCAGAGGATGTTCCAGTATAACTGTTTTACCTGACATGATATGCTACCTCTCTTTAAATGTATTTTTATTTTTTCGCTTTTTCTTCATCCGAACGTGCAAGCAGCGTGTTGGTCAGGATACCGAGTATCAGTGCTGTTGCGATCGTAGTGATCTTAACGTCCCCGATTTCTATATATAATCCACCGATACCGCTTATGAAGATTATCGATGCTGTAAACAGGTTCCTGTTTTTGCCGAGGTCAACCTTCTGAAGCATCTTAAGTCCGGATACTGCGATAAATCCGTACAGTGAAATACATACACCACCCATTACACATGAAGGTATGGAATCAATAAACGCAACCAGCGGAGTCAGGAAAGAAAACGCCATACAACCTATGGCTGCTGCCAGGATAGTTATACTTGAAGCATTTCCCGTTATGGCTACGCATGCGATCGACTCACCGTAAGTGGTGTTCGGGCTTCCGCCAAAGAATGCTCCAACTATTGAACCAACGCCGTCTCCGAGTAAAGTATTCTGTAAGCCTGGATCTTTAAGCAGATCTTTTTCGATGATTGAAGAAAGATTCTTATGATCTGCAACATGCTCCGCAAATGCTACAAACGCTACGGGAACATATGCGGCGAAAATAGTCAGGATATAACTTCCGGTAGCTTCACCTGCTCCCTTAAATCCTTCTATGAATATGAAATCCGGAAGCCTGAAAAATGTTTCTGTTGAAATACTGCCGTCAGGGAACATATAAGACTTAAATACCGAAAGATCGATCAGCTTAAATTCGTTGATATCTGCTGCGTCACCTATTATTGTCATGACAAGAGCAACTATATATCCGACAAGAATTCCCAGAACAAAGGGGATGAGCTTTGTGGTAGTCTTTCCATAAGCTGCACAGAGCATAACCGCAACCAGTGTCGTAAGTCCGACAACAATAGCTACATACGGCGATGCAGCCATTTTATCCGCAATCATAACATCACCCTTCTGCAGATCTCCGACCGCATTTCCCGAAAGACAGAGACCGATAATGGCTACTGTAGGTCCGATGACTGCCGGAGGCATCAGCTTATTTATCCACTCTACTCCCACAAATTTTACAACGATAGCGATAACAACATAAACCAATCCTGCGAACAACGCACCGATCATCAGTCCGAAGAATCCGAGCTGCATCGATACACTGCCGGCAAAAGCAGAACTCATGGATCCCAAAAACGCAAATGACGATCCTAAGAATACAGGGCTCTTCCTTTTTGTGAAAAGAAGATAAACTACCGTTCCGGCTCCCGCTCCGAACATTGCGGCTGCCGGAGTCATGCCGTTTCCTACGAGCATCGGCACCGCTATGGTACATGCAAGGATTGCCAGCATCTGCTGCAATGCGAACGTCAGCAGTTTCGCTCCTCTGGGTTTGTCAGCTACATCATAAATCAGTTTCATAATGCTCCTTTCCCTTGTAAAACGCAGTATGTTTTTTTATATCTGAACAGAAACTGTCTCCCTCTGTCCTTCCCAGACAGTATTAATATACAGCTTCTCTTCGGAATCGGTACTGAAAACCACTTCTTCCGTTGTATCATCCTCATGAACGAGAACAGCGCGAAGTATATGTGAGTTACGGTATCCTCTTTCATAGCTCAGTTCTTTTATGATACCGTCGCGACAATAGAATCCGTCAGTATATACTATCTGTTCACCTTCTTTATAATTATCCCTGTCAGCAGAAAAGCTTTTTTCCGCCAAATGCCTGCCGTTAATGTAAACGCTAAGTATATTACCGGAAAACTTCAAAGTCACATCCGCAAATCGGCCGCTGCCTTCAAATCCTTCTCCGCTTAGAGCCATAGTCCAGTAATACGGCTGTTCCCTTGCCTGTACGTTTTCACTGTCCTTTTTCACGTCTCCGGTCTTAATGCTCTCCTGTTCCCACAGCTCTTTAAGCTTCTCCGATCCCGCAGGTATATCGATATTGCAGCCCTCGGGAAAGCTCGGTTTTTCCTCAGAGCCTTCATAATAATCGGCAGTATTCCCCGTAAACTTCACGGATTTAAGAGATTCACATCCGTAAAAGGCTCTTTTTCCTATACTTTTTACATTTTTTCCGAATGTAACCGAAGTAAGACCCTTACAATCCTGAAAAGCATTCTCACCGATAGTGTAAACACTGTCAGGTATGATAATGTCACCTGCAAGTCCGCTGCAGCCAGAGAATGCACCTCTTTTAATACTTTCAAGATTTTCCGGGAAGCCGGAAATCAAGGTAAGGCTTTCACATCCCGAGAATGAAAATTTGCCTATGGATCTTAATTTATCCGGTAAGCTTAAAGCCCCGGTAAAACCCGTATCGTTGAAAGCTTTGTTTCCGATGAAAACCACCGTATCGGGGATAACAAGCTGTCCGGTCATACCGGAACATCCGTTAAAGGTCTCACTGCATACCGCCTGAAGACCTTCCGGAAGCTTCAGTCCCGTAAAAGAACCGTCACCGCAAAAAGCATTCTGTCCTATGTATTCAACACTGTCCGGTATTACCAGCTTACCGGTAAGATTCCTGTTATAATCAAATGCATAATCACCTATGGATTTAAGACCGTCATTAAGTATCAGCTTTCCGTCAAAGCCGCATCCGCGGAACGCCATCTCTGTTATCGTGACAACTCCGGCGGGAATCTCAAGATCACCCTTAAAGGAATTGCACTGATTAAAGCAGTTGAACGGGATATCCGTTAATGAAGCGGATAGCTTAAGCCTTCCGTCAAACCCGCACTGCGCAAACGCATAATTCCCGATAGATGTGACGGAATCCGGTATGATCAGATCCCCCGTTATGCCTTCCGCCTCGTCAAAAGCACATTTTCCTATAGTTTCAAGACCATCCGGCAGGATCAGTCTCCCTTTAAGACCCTTCAGTCCCGAAAACGTCTCATCTCCGATAATTTTAAGAGACTTTGAAAGCTTTATGCCTGTAAAGCCTTTACAACGCACAAACGCATAATTTCCGACCTTTTCCACGGAATCGGGCAGCTTCAGTTCTCCGGTAAGCCCTTCACATCCGTAAAATGCAAAGTCACCTATCTCAAGAAGGCTTTCCGGCAATACAAGCTCTCCCGTAAGATTATGGTTGGAATAGAAAGCTTCCGCCGCTATCGAGGTAATGCCCTCAGAGATCACAAGCTTCTTTATCTTATAGTCACTCCACATGAACCGGTCGGTAGTTACCATCTCACCGGTACCGGTAATGGTGAGCACCTTCTTTGAGCTGTCATACTCCCAACGGATGTTTTCTCCGCAGCTTCCGGAAGTTGCCAGTCCTTTATCACTGTTTCCGAATATGCCAAATAACATCATAACCCCCGCTATAGCTATCAGTATCCTGTCCATATCAACCTTCCCCTCTCCTTAAGGAAGCCGCCAGAGACATCTCCGATTCACAACAATTATATTTTAACCTTCCGACCTGTCAATGTCAACAGTGATATTAAAAATCATGCCATCCCGAAAACAGCCGTTACCGCCATCAAATCCCCGTCTATAACTGCAAAAACATCACCGTTCATACGGTTCATAAGCTGTCTGCATATATAAAGCCCGAGTCCGCTTCCCGTCTTTGTTCCGGCATTTGACCCCCTCCAGAAGCTGTCAAAGATATGCGGCAGTTCGGTATCGTCAAGCGTACATCCGGTATTGGAAACCGAGATCAGCAGACTTTCCTCTTCACGTCTGAAGCTTATTTGTATCTCTCTGCCGTCACCGTATTTTATGGCATTTTCCAGAAGATTTTGCAGCACCTCTACAGCCCTGTCGGCATCTCCCTTTAACAGGCAGTCCGAATATTCTTCTATCGTAAAGTCCACCTTGAACATCTCCATTTTGTCGGTATATACCGATTCTATGCTTTTCATGATCTCCGACAGATAAAACTCGCCGTTTTTTACCTCAACATCAAGGATATCGTCTTTTGATGCCTTTATTATCTGATCTACATAATTCTTTATCTCGTCGCACTTCTCCTTTATCACGCCGGTTATACGGTCCTTCTTTTCCTTATCATTATCATACAGACCGCGTTCAAGAGCCTTCGCATTCAGTTCGATTATACCTATCGGCGTCTTGATGTCATGGGAAAGTGACAGTATCAGGCTCTTGTTGTTCCTTTTCAGCTCCAGATCCTTCTCACGGCCCTTTTCAAGCTTATCCCTCAAAATGTTCAGCCCCCATATGAAATCCCCGTAATACTTTGACTTTTCAGCCTCGATCGGCGCAGTTAAATTCCCTTTCGCAAGTTCTTTTGCAAGACCGTTCATCCTGTCAAACGGTTTTATGATCCTGTATTTGATATAGAGCAGGATGCCGACAACCATTATAAAGAAAACTGCCAGACAAAGATTGAATATTAAAATAAGCTTGCCGAAATCATCATCGATACCGGGTCTGTCATAATCAAACCTGTAAGTCTTACCGTTTACAACCCTCACCAGATAATCATTGTTCACGTCATAAAAGCTTTCGCCGGTCATGCCGGCATCGAACGTATGTATTCCTGTTATGTATTTGTATTCGGAAAGATCCGCCTCTTTTCCCTGCTCCATTTCATAGACGATCCTTTCCGCCTCAACGCGATAAGGGCGACTTTCGTCGCCCTTTTTTCCGGTTATTAAGATTGTATTGACTGTAACAACGGCTGCCGCCATGATCACTATGACAGCGGCCAAAAGCTTAATAAACCCCTTCATGGATCATACCTCATATCTGTATCCTACGCCCCAGACCGTCACGATATGTTTGGGATTTTTCGGATCGTCCTCTATCTTCTGTCTGAGCCATTTGATATGCACCGTAAGAGTCTGCTGTTCCGAGTCGCTGTCCGTTCCCCATATTTTATTGAACATGAAATCCTTGTTCATGGTCTTCCCGGTGTTCTCCACCAGGAGGCACAGCAGCTCGTATTCCTTCTGTGTAAGCTCAAGCTTTTTCCCTGTTCCTGTCTTTGTCACGGTCTTTCTTATCCTGTCTATGCTCAGTATTTCGTCAGACAGAACATCGGAGCCGTATCTTCTTGTAAATATGCCCTTTATCTTGGCTATCAAAATATCAATGTCATAGGGTTTTTCAATATAGTCATCAGCCCCCAGGAGAAGTCCTTTAAGCTTATCGTCCTTCATGTTCTTGGCACTGACCATGATGACCGGGACGTTCGTTGTTTCCCTGATCTTCTTACAGATACCGTACCCGTCCAGATGCGGCAGCATTATATCGAGGATTACAAGCTTTGCTCCGGATTCCACAAACATGTCCATTGCATCCGCCCCGTCAAGGCAATGCTCGACGGAATACCCCTCTGCCTTAAGAAAATCGCATAGGAGCGTCCCCATCTCCAAATTATCTTCTACAACTAAAATGTCTGACATAGTTATTTACTGCAACCTCATGTTACCGGTGCTTAGAATTTACTTAACGGTCTCAGAAATTTCTTAACGGTCTCAGAAATTTCTTAACGCGGCGCTCAAGCAGAGCTTGAGCTTTTTCGCTAAAATTTCAGAGACTTCGGCGCTTAAGCAAAGCTTGAGCTTTTTCGCTAAAATTTCAGAGACTTCGGCGCTTAAGCAAAGCTTAAGCTTTTTCGCTAAAAATTCTAAGCTTTTACCATCCTTGCTCAATGAGCCAGCCGTTCAGGCCGCGTTCCCTGCTCCTGATGTCACTGTTGTTTTCCGGCTTGCCTAAATTATACTCTCCTTTTATGTTTCCGTCAACTATATATATTACCCTGCTGCATTTTGCCGCTACCTTTGCGTCATGAGTTACAAGCATTATTGTCGTGCCTTCGCGGTTGATCTTTCCAAGCTCTGCCATAACCTCCTCCGAGCTTGAACGGTTGAGGGCTCCGGTAGGCTCGTCTGCAAAAATAAGCTTAGGTCTGTTTATCATGCTCCTACAGATACATGCACGCTGAAGCTGTCCGCCGGAAACCTCGTTTATGTCATTTTCGGCGATATCAATGATACCGAGCTTTCTCATCAGCTCCTTGCCATATTCATTCTTCTCCTGCTTTGAAAGCTTATTTGCCTTAGACTGGCGTGCCGGAAGGATGATATTATCCAGGATGTTCAGGTTCTTCAGCATATACATCTGCTGGAAGATAAAACCCATCTCGTTAAGACGCACATCCGCCAGCTCCTTAGCTTTAAGCTTTGAAATATCCTTACCGCAGAAATTAACCTCGCCTGCGGTCATGTTATCCATGCCAGACACGGTATAAAGCAGGGTTGACTTTCCCGAACCCGAAGGTCCCATGATGGCTATCATCTCACCCTCTTCAACATCAAAACTAACATTCCTAAGTACATTGTTCTGCCTCTTATTAACAACATATGTCTTACATAAATCCTTAACTTCCAAAATCTTCTTAGCCATTTTATTATCCTCTTTCTATTATATTTTAGATCCTTCGCTCCGCTCAATCACAGGTCAATCACAGAACCTTCCCCATGATTGATTCTTACTCAATACTCTTATAAAACACTATTACGCTTCTCTGACAGTAATCTATCCATGACAGACGCTGTATCGGGGTTGAACCCGGCGGTGTTGCTCCTGCATACTCCGCTACGCGAAGACTTTTTGCGCTCTTAGGTGGGTCTACTCAATACTATTGATCTCATTCGCACTGATATGCCTTACCGACATCGCTGTCAGAAACACTCCGACCAGCGTAGCAGCTATGATTATCGCAGGATATATCACATAGCTTTCCAATACATTCGGATCAAAGATTATCTTCTTTGCACCCATTCCTTTGAAAATCGATCCCACAGATATCTGGCATACGGGATTGTTTAAGCATATCGCTATCACGGTCGATATCAGCAATATTATGAAAACTCTTAAGGTCTGCCAGAATACAATGGCTGAATTTCTGAATCCCAATGCCTTCATACATGCTATCTCGCCACGTTCCTTTGTAAGGAAGGACTTTTCCATAAGTACCGCTACCAAAATGTTGATCAGGATCACTACCAGAAGAACCAGCCATCTTGTATCATCGAGGTAAGCTGCCGAATGGATTGTCTTGTCGGTAAACCCACCGGGCGTATATATTTCGTAATCCGGCAGGATTTCCTTCATCTTCTCCAGACGTGCCGCCGTCTCCTTATCTGAAGGGTTATCCGTGAACTCTATCTGTATTCCCCAGATACCGTTCATATATAAATAGTTCCTGTCATCATCCTGATGGAATCTAACACCTTCGCCCCTGTTCGTCATGGTCTCAAAGGTACCGGAAACGATATAGTCTCTTGATCCGTCCGGATCGGTAACGGTAACAGTGTCACCTATCGTTGCATGAAGACTATCCAGCAGCATATAATGGACTGCGATTTCATTCGGGTTCTGTGGTGCTGAACCATCAACATAGTTATCATAATCTTTCGTATCGGTATTCACTCCGAGAAATGCCATCGAATTTACTTTCATATCTCCATTTTTCAGGGAATAATTAAACAATACCTCAGCGCCAACCTTTGCGGGCATACCGTTCTGTTCAAGGATAAGCCTTATGTTTTCGAGCTCCTTCTTTAGTATTTCCTTACCGTTTTCATTATGGTAATCGGTAATATTCTTTGTACTTGAAAGATATGCATCCGCTTCTGTTACACCGAACCATCTGACAAGCTTTTCGCTCTTTAAGGTGCTTATACAGTTGAGAACTATCATTACAAGCAGGATCCCGATACTGAAGGTTACGATCATTACCATGAAGCGCTTTAATCCGCTTAAGATATCATTTATCGCCATGAACGGAGCCGGACGTACGCCGGACTTTGAAAGCCTCAGGAAACCTTTCTTCTTATATCTTTCTCCTGTACTGCCGTTCCTTATCGCATCAACCGGAGTATACTTCTTTATAAGCCTCGTGGAACGGAATCCGAAGAACATTACTATCGCCACAACCACTATCGCGCTTATTATCGAAAGCATCAGAGAACCCTCATCGGAAATCACAATGGTTTCCTTGGTCTTTTCCATAAGCATATCCGCAAAAGGAAATGAGCATATAAATCCGATCACCGCTCCAAGCACGGCAAGCGCCAGATACTTTACCAGATACAGCATCCTGATACCGGCACTCGGTATACCTATCGCCTTCATGATACCTATTTCCCTGAACTCCTCGCTTATTGTAAAGGATATTGTAAACTTAAGTATAAACAAGGCGATGATGATAAGGCAGATACTTACTATCATGAGAAGTCCCGCAACAACCATTTCCATAAGGTAAGTAAGTTTCATCGTACCCTTCTTTTCCATAAAGGCAATGTTTGTACAGTCGGCAAGCTCTTTTCTTAAGTCATCCGTATTATCCGTATAGAAATAATCAATACTTCCAAGATACTCATCTACATTTTCCGCTTTCAGATATTCACAGAAATCCTCTTCACTTATCAGGAATCTCGGGGAATCTATAAGTGAGCCTCCGAAGAACGCATCCTTTAACACTCCAAGTATCTTAAACTCCTTCTCTATACCGTCTATGGTGATCCTTATCGTATCCCCGATTTCGGATTTAAGTGCTTCCAGGGCACTTTTTCTGATGTAGATCCCACCTTTGGGAACCTCGGTAAGATTCATATTGTTCTCACCGTAAAAATACTTGTTTATCTTTCTTTCAAAAGAGCTGATCATTACTATTTCGGCAACTTTTATCACCTCTCCCGATCCGACCTTGATTCCCTCTACGTTGTAAAGTATCGGTTCAGCTTTAACATCCTTTACATAGGGAAGCTCTCTTGCTATTTCTACGGCGGTCTTTTCCGCTCCCTGTGCTCTTTCGAGTGCCAGGAAATCGCCTACTTCCGCTTCATTAAAAAACTTATCGAGTGAATTAAATGTACCCGACAGATTTGTCACACTTGAACATACAAACGTCACCGACATAATGACGAATATGAATATGATGAAATTCATTGTCTTTTTTCTTTTAAGATCTCTCTTCAGTATCTCTAAAAACATCTTTTCTTTCTCCTTAAAGTTTTTCCCAACGTTGTGAGTTAAGTATAAAACACAAATTATTAAACAGTCATTAAATACTAAAAAAATTTTTTAACTTTTTTTGCTTGATTTTAGTTTTCCGGTAACGACAAAAAAAAGACGGTCCGAATGAATAATCATAAGGATCGCCTTACTTATTAAATTATTTTATATGCTGAACCAGATTAATGGCGAATCCGGTCGAACTAAGCATTACTGCAGCCTTTGATGAACCATCTTCTATAAATTTATCGCCGTATATATTCTTAAATCCATGATCTATAAGCAGCTTGTATGCCTCATCGAAGTCATCCACGTTCATCCTTATGGCTATAAGATCACGGTCAAGTATATCCAGGTCGGGTTGAGATATATCAAGATAAAACCCGTTTTCATCCTTCATCCTGATACCGGTGACATCCATTTCGCCAAGCCCTTCCTTTTTGTGTCTTTTCGAAAAACCAAGTTTTTCAAACAGCTCAACCAGAGAGCCGGCATCCTTTGTTATTATCTGAGGGTTAAAAGTAGTGATCTTCATAGTTGTCTCCTCCTTAAAACAGTATAAATCTATACCAAGTATTATATTATAAACCCAATCGTGTCATATGTCAAGTAAATATCCTCAAAGAGTATTCCTAAGGGACACTCTTTGAGGTAAAACCATATGTTTTCATTGACTTTTCTCACCTTTTGAGATAAAATAATCATACGGGGAAGTATACTTCCCCGATATTATCTTTCATTTCCTCAAGGCTTGTTTTCATTATGTCAGTCAGGTCTTTAGAAAATGAAGGAAAAACTTCAGGAGGAAAGATTATGAAAAAAGCAAGGATCATCACAACATTGTTACTTGTAGCAACACTTTGTTTTGCTACCTTTGCAGTTCCTTTCAAGGGCACTAACGCAGCTGAAAGCACTGTAAAGATCACCTCAAAGGCTATGAAAAAAGCCAAACCCGGCCTTGATCTCTATGTCAGCGGCATACTGCTGAACGTAAAGGCTATGAAGGTTTCCGCAAAGGTTGACGGAACAAAGACCACTCTCATTTATGTACCTGCTGCACCCGTAGCAGAATTCTTCACAATTGACTACGCAGCTAAGAAGAAAAAGGTTACTCTTTCATCATTTGACGGATACAAGCTCACCTTCAAGGTAGGCAAGGACGGATACAAGCTCACCGGTCCCGATATAACGGATACCTTCATGGCAGGAAGAGCAGTTATCAAGAACGATCTGGTTTATGTTCCCGTAGATGTATTCACCACCATCGGCGCATACTTAGGCTTACCCATCAATGCTAACTTAGACGGAAAGAAGCTTGAGATCAGTACTGTAAGTATCGGCGGCGATGATATCATAACAGGCGGCTGGGAAGCAGCTGCATCTCCCGTTGTTTCTTCAAAGGTTGCAAAGCTTGTTAAGAAGGCTTCAAAGGAAATTGCAAGTTCAACCGTTACTCCTGTTGCTCTTCTTGCAACCCAGCTTGTATCAGGAACAAATTACAAGCTCCTTTGCAGATTTCAGGAAATCGATTCCGGTGAAATATCTTATGTTATAGCAGTTATGTATGTAGATCTTGAAGGAAATGCAGAATTTACAGAGCTCCATGATACCGGTGTTGATTCAAATGTAAACAATCTCCCCGGCGGATGGTCACAGCCTCCCACAGTAGAGATGACAGATCAGTATCTGGCAGCTTTCGATCAGGTTATGGCAGAACTTGACGGAGTTTCATACACTCCTTTAGCAGTTCTTGAGTATCAGGTTGTAGCAGGCGTTAACGCATGTGTATTATGTGAATCTACAGTTGTTTACCCCGGTGCAGAGCCTTACTATTCATTCGTATACTTCTTCATCGACTTAGCCGGCGGCAAAGCAAGCATCACCGATATTGTTCGTGCTGAATAAAATATAGCGGTGACATTGACTTAAAAGAAACAGGCAGGAGAAAAAACTCCTGCCTGCTTTTTTTATTTTTATGCTTGTTTATTAAAACTGTCCACCATTTCCTGAAGCTCGATGAATCTTTCCATCTTACGTTCAATCTCAGCTTCTGTTTCTTCCTTTTTCTTTCCGAGCTCCATAAGCTTTGAAAAATCCGTTGTTGCTCCGGCCATCTGTTTTTCGAGATCTGCACAGAGCTGTTCAAGCTCTTCTATCTCAGATTCGATATTATCATATTCCTGCTGTTCCTTATACGAAAGCTTTGTCTTCTCACGCTGTGCCCGATAAACTGTCTTTGAAGAGTTCTTAGTTCCTTTTCCCGTATCATCCTTAAGCTCCGGTTCCTGCCTTCTGTGCGATGCAAGATCGGAATATCCGCCTTCACTCTGAAGAAGCGTTCCTCCGGGCTCAAATTCAAAAATCCTTGTGACAACACGATCAAGAAAATATCTGTCATGGCTTACCGTGATAACTATCCCGGCAAATCCGTCAAGGTAATCCTCAAGTATCCTCAAGGTCCGGATATCAAGATCGTTTGTCGGCTCATCAAGTATAATGACATTGGGCTGTTCCATGAGAACCCTCAGCAGATACAGTCTCCTCTTTTCTCCGCCCGAAAGCTTTGAAATGGGTGCATACTGCATATCGGGAGTAAAAAGAAATCTCTCACACATTGCGGACGCGGATATCATTCCGTCAACAGTCCTTATATATTCCGCAGTATCCTTTATATACTCAAGAACACCTTTTGTACCGTCAAGGGCATCGTTTTCCTGACCGAAATATCCTATTTTTATGGTCTGCCCTATCTCTACCGAACCTGTATCCGGGATTACCATTCCCGTTATACATTTTAAAAGCGTAGACTTTCCGCATCCGTTCGGTCCGACGATCCCGATCCTGTCGAGCTTATTGAATATGTAGGAAAAATCCTTAAATAGTGTCTTACCCTCATACGACTTTGAGATATTTTCAAGAATGATCGTCTTATTCCCCATCCTCGACGGCAGTGAACTCAGTTCCACCAGCCTCTCATCCTCAGGACGTTCTCTGTCACGAAGCGCCTCAAATCTTTCAATATGCGCCTTCTGTTTGGTCGAACGTGCCCTCGCTCCCCGAAGCATCCACGCAAGATCCTTCCTGTACAGTGCCATTGCCTTTCTTTCGGCAGCCTGCTCGTAATCAAGGCGCTGCTGTTTCAGTTCAAGAAATCCGGAGTAATTTGCCTCATATTTGTAAACATTTCCCTTGTCGATCTCCAGTATCCTGTCAGTTACCTCGTCCAGGAAATATCTGTCATGAGTGATCATCAGCAGTGCACCCTTAAAACGCTTCAGGTAATCCTCCAGCCATTCTATCATCTCAGAATCCAGATGATTGGTCGGCTCATCGAGTATCAGCAGATCCGAAGGCGTCATTATTGCCGCTACAAGTGCTGCCCTTTTCTTCTGGCCTCCGGAAAGTATCCCCGGATTGCACTCCGGATCGTCTATCCCGAATTTGGCAAGATTGGCTTTTATCTCTCCCATCTTATCCCAGTTATCCGCACCGGCATATATCTTCGCGGTTATATTTTCAAGGAGAGACCTGTCCATATCAAAAACGGGATTCTGCGGCAGATATGAAATCCTTAAGCTGTTGCCCTTTACCACCTTACCGTTGTCAGGCTCCACTACTCCTGCAGCTATGGAAAGCAAGGTTGATTTACCCGTTCCGTTTATACCGACAACGCCGATCTTGTCTGTATCGCTGATGCCGACCGAAACATTGTTCAGTACCGGCTTTGCCATAAATGTCTTAGAAACATTTTCTATATTTAAAATATTCATTTGATCTTCACCATGTTCGTATATTTTCTGATAAAGTATATCAAATCGTAACGTTCCCGTCAATGCCCATAAAAAAACCTTACCCGGCTGAGTAAGGTTTTCCGTATGTTATTCTGTTCATAACACTGAACATATCTCGTCAATACTGCTTAATATTCTTAACCTCAATACCCTGATCAACGTTTGACTTAAAGGTCTCAGCATCCTCCGGACTTCCTACAACGCCGCCGAAATGAACCGGAATTGCGGTCTTCGGACGGATGATGTTTACCAGTTCCGCAGCCTCCTTGGCGTTCATCGTGTATTTCCCTCCGATGGGAACAAGTGCTATATCGCACTTTACTTTCTTTGCCTCCTCAGTAGCATCGGTATCTCCGGCTATATAAATACGTTTTCCGTCAACATTAAGTATATAGCCTACCCAGCCGGCCTCCTTCGGATGAAAAGGTTTACCTATATTATAAGAAGGAATCGTATCAACGCTCAGTTTATCTACATTCAGGCTGTCACCTGGCTTTACCGTCACAATCCTGCCTACCATACCGGATACTTCCCCGGCTTTTTTCTTCATGTTTTCCGGAACTACAAGGACCGAGTCGCCCGTGCTTACCTTCGGAATATCCTCCGGATTGAAATGATCGTAGTGATCATGTGTAACCAGGATATAATCCGCATCCTTCGGTGCTTCATTCATCCTGAACGGATCGATATAAATCTTTCCTATACTGCTGTCAACCCTAATACTGTTCTGTGTAAATACCGTAATCTCCATACGCCACTCCAATCTTTACTATTCATCAACGGAAAAAATATAAACTTCATTATCTTTAAAGACATTTCTTGATTTATTTATTTTCGCATTAGCCGGAACCAAAAACACCGGCCTTACATATTGTTCTGCTACAGTCGTAATTCTATTTGACAAAACACTTCCGTTAAATATCTGTGAAGCCCATGTATCATCACCACCATATGCATCTGATCTTAGCCAAACATATTTATTTACCGGATAATCTAAAACCTCAGATATAAAATCACCTTCTATATCTTCTGAAGTATACAATTCATAATTATTACATTCTGATAAAGCTAATGAAAACACATGACGATATATAGTTTCAAACACTTTATATTTTTTTCCTATTAACCCGGAGACATAATCTTTAGTATGAATTTTCACCGGAACATATCTTATCATGTCTTGCATCGCATCAGAATACATCTCATACAATTCCTTTTCAGCAAAATCATCAATTATGCTTCCCG
Source organism: Lachnospiraceae bacterium (assembly GCA_016290905.1). GTDB lineage: Bacteria > Bacillota > Clostridia > Lachnospirales > Lachnospiraceae > RUG11977. Next base: position 34,124 of record JAEEVO010000015.1, read on the forward strand.
GATAATATGAACCACCAGCTCCAAACGAATTGCAGTCTCTAAACATCATCTCCTTTGGAAAAACCTCTTCTCTCATCAAAAGTACCAAATCTTCACCATAATTTTCAGTTTTTATGACAATATAAGGTACATAATTATTGTTTTCACGAACATATACTCTACTTTCTATTTCTCCGGAATTCCCGCAGGCAATATCCGAAATAGCTTTCGGTGATTTCAGAAGCACTAATAATTCGCTATCAGAAATAGTATTATCAATATTTGATATTGATTGTTGACTATTATTGTTTTTCAATTTTATTAAAATCAAAACAATTATCATCAACAGAATAACAAACAAAACTATTAGAAAAAAAACTCTTTTAAACTCTTGTTTTATACCATTTGGGCGCATAAAACGCTTCTCCTTTTTTCAAAGAAAAAGGCCACAGTAAAAATACTGCAGCCGAACTATCAGTTATAAATCTCAAACTGACTCCAAGCTTTGCGTCATCAAATCGCTCTGAGTTTGCCAATAATATTAAAACACGGTTTTAAACTTTTGTCAAGTGTTTTCCGGATTATGAAACTTTACAATCCCTGCTAGACGCCCATTATTTTACGGTAACGGATTCACTGATCTTTTCAAGAACCTTTGTGAATAATGCATCCTGAACAATATATCCCTTTCCGTAATTGGTCAGTACACTTTCAAAGTTCTCTTCCGTACCGCCGTTCTTGATATATTCAGCACGTGCATCATCAACTGTAGCAGATATGCCTTCAGTTTCGGCAACATACTGGCAGAACAAAGCAAACTTTAATCCGTCGGTAACCTTATCTTCAATTGATTCGTCATATTCTTCCATAGTCATATTATATGACTTGGAAATATATTCCTCAAATGAAGCATATGCAGCGGCGCCTGTGTAAGTCAGGTACAGTTGATTCATCTGGTCACACGTTGCCATCTCATCATTCTTATAATTTGCCTTTAACTGCTTAAGATAAGCAGAAGGCTTTGAATTGAGCACCGTATTATCGGTTACATATTTCTGGATAAAGGTCAACAGATTTGACTTATACTTTGTATCCTTTATATACTTACGATATTCATCGGCCGTTGAAGCATGCTCTGAAAGCTTTTCCTTTACAAATTCATCGGTAAACTCAGGCTTCACATAAACACCGTTTAAGGTTACGGAAAATACGGCTGCCTTACCGGATAATGCTTCGTCCTTCTCATAAGGATCGGGGAAGGTTACATTAACATCAAAAGTATCCCCGGGACAGTGCCCTGCTATCTGGTCTTCAAAAGTATCTATCAGATTTCCGGAGCCAAGCACTATATCCTGAGCCTTTGCAGTACCACCGCTAAATTCCTCTCCGTCCACTTTTCCGGAGTAATCGATGTTTACTTTATCGTCTTTTTTAGCTATTACTTCTTTGGAATCGGAAAGAACCATATTCTTTTCAAGAACGGAATCAATGTCTTTCTCCACATCCTCGTCTTTGTACTCTATCTCCGACAGATTAGCCGTGATATTCTTATAATCGGCCGGGGTGATGTAGTCGGTTGGCTTAACATCCTTGATCATACCGTTATCATCAATCTGCGCGGAATGATTACTGTCAGCGACAACCTCTTTTGCCTTTTTATTCTGATCGGCAATTATCAGCCAAGTCACAAGTCCGACTATCAAAAGACATACAACAACTATAATAACCTTGCTTAGTACGGCGTTTCTCTTTCTGCTTGCGATTTCCTTCTGCCTTGCCATCTTTCTCTGTTTGCTAAGGCTCATCTGCTCAGAATTTGCTTCTTCATTTTTCATGTTACTATTGTTCCCTCCATAAATCATTTTGACCCATTATAATGGTAATTCGTGAATACTTTGTGAAAATGTTGTGTAAATTCTATTGATTTGTTTGTCCCCAAAGCATCACCTGATGCATTATACACCATTATCTTGAAAAAGGAAAGAGAATTCTGTTCTTTTTTACATCGATCAGAATCCTCTTTACATTTTCTAAGCATTACCCATACTTATTATCTCTTCCGTATACTTACGCTCCATATCGTGACGCTTTTTGCGGTTCTCGACAGAGTCAAAAATTATTGAAAAATCATAGTCTTCCGGATATAACTCTTCTGCCTTGACATGAAGCTTTACACGTTTGTGGTTTATCCATATCTTACGTCCGGCTATCTGTACACGGAGAACTCCCTTGTCGTTTTCCGGCTCGCATACTATGCCTATCTTTTTATCGGGATATACCAGCACACTGTCACCGATCCTAAACTCTCTTGTAAGCTTTGGAGTGTCCGGTTTTCTTATATCCTTTTGAAGCTTACGGTTTTCTGTTTTCCCGAGTTCCTTTTTGCTTCTGAATTTATATTCCTTTAATGCAGACTTCCCGTATGCGGCTTCCACCGCTACCTTCAGCATACTCTCGGGCATTCCGAGACGGTCGGCGATATAGAAAGCGCAGCTTTCCCCGGCTTCACCGATTACCATCCTGTAGGTAGGCATAAGTGTCTCCCGGTCAAATGTCATCCTCGCATTTATGATATTTTCATGCTTGGCTGCATAATCCTTAATCTCGGGATAATGCGTTGTAACAAGGAAATTGGCTCCGCTTTTCCTAAGCTCCTCAAGGATAGCCGTAGCGATACCCATACCCTCGGCAGGATCGGTCCCCGAGCCCAATTCGTCCATGATAACAAAGCTCTCTTTGTTAACCTTCTGCAGTATTTCCAGCACGTTTTTGATATGTGCGGAGAATGTCGACAGGTTTTCCGAAAGATTCTGTCCGTCACCTATATCGCTTAAGTAATTTGAATTCATGCATATATCCGCTTCTCTGCAGGGGACATGGAGCCCGCATTGGGCCATGTAGCTGTTGATCATCACCGTTTTTATGGATACGGTCTTGCCTCCGGTATTTGGTCCGGTAATGACTATGCCGCGGATTTTTCTGCTTAAATTCGTATCCTCAGCATTTTCTCCGCACTTTTCATTGATATTGCCTGCCACTGCCACGTCAGATCCCAGCTTGAAATTGAGCGGCACATTTATCTTCTTATCCATGAGAGGATGTCGTGCATCTTTCAGAACTATCCTTCTTTCCAGATTGATCCTTGGCTCAGTACAGTCAAGGTCAATGCTCAGCTTCCCCTTTGAAAATATGAAATCAAGTTTTTCCATCATGCTCATGTTTTCTTCCATGATGGGGATGACATCTGACACAAGGGCTGAAAGTGTATACAGGATTCTGTATACCTCATTCTCTTCCTCTACTCTAAGCTGTTGCAGTTCCTCATAGTATTTTGCAAGAGCCGCAGGTTCCACGAAGACTGTATTTCCTGTAGCCGATCTGTCTATCACGCTTCCGGGTATCTTGAAGCGGTACTCCTTTTTTACCGGTACGCATACTCTTCCGTTTCTTAATGTATAGAAGGTGTCTGCCATACAGTCCTTATTGCTTCTTATAACCTGCTCTGCCTTCTGCTTCACTGCTTCCTCGGCACGTACTATCCTTGTTCTTATGTCATACAGCACATTTGTTGCATGGTCATCCACCGCCTCATATCTGATCTGCCTGCATATCTCTTCCCTTAAATCCTTTAATTCATCAAGGTTTTCATCATAGTAGGCTAACGGATTCTCAAATAATTTTCCACGCGCAAGGTAATCCTTTAGTCTTTCCACTACCACAAGTACCTTTTCCACACGCTCAAGCTCATACGGAGTAAGACATGCGCCTTTCCCGGCTTCCATCAGTATCTCCCTTATCTCGGTCACATCCTGCAGTGGAGGATTGCCCAGGTTTTCTATCATCTTCCGGCTGTTGGTGGTATCTCTTAAGCTTTTATTCAGTTCTAATTCATCAAGGAATATATCCGCAGCTGCTATTTTCTTTTTGGCGGCACCGGTTACAGCGAGTCCCGCCCATATCTCTTTTATCTTGTCAAATTCTATCTGTTGTTCTGTATTCATTTCTTTTTCCTTTTTTATTTGCCTTTTTTCCAAATCTACTTTTTTCTACGTATAACAATACCGATAAAGGACAGATACTCTCCGAGCCCTCTGTCGAAGTACTTTTTATCCTTTATTCCGTATTTATGACCTGATTCAAACCAGTCCTGCCATGCTTCATTAAAGCAGTCCAAGTCCAGATCAAGCACTACTTCATATTCATCATTATCTGCAAACAGCTCAAGCCACCATTTCCTCGAATGAAAGGTATCCAGATCGTCTTTGTTACCTTCAAACCAGTCAAGCATGGCTTCCGTCTGCTCCTCGTTCAGTTCTTCCTTAAGTCCGGGCATAGCTACTACCAGTACACCGTCCTTCTTTAAGAAAGGCAGTATCTTCTCCTCAAAGACACCCTTCTTTGCCGCAAAGTAATGGAAAGCATCTATGCTCACTATCGCATCAAAATATTCATGCGCGTACGGAAGGTCGTTCGCATCGGCATGTATCGGGATTATCCTGTCTTCCACATTCCATTTCATAAAGTTTTCCGCATTCTGTGTAGCCGAGATCCAAAGGTCTGTCGCAAATACATTTACCTTTGCTTCCTTTGCCAGAAACATACTGGTGATGCCCATGCCGCAGCCCAGATCCATGACACGGCTGCCTTCATTTAAGGGGTATTTTGTAAGCATTTCATCCAGCAGTCTTAAGCTGTTCGGTCCCATCAGGTATTCCTTTGTAAAAAATTCTTTGTAATTTTCGATTCTTTTTGTATTTTTACTGTTCATTTTTTCTTCCTTCCTAAATTCAATTAAAATTCTAAAATCAATCAGAGAACCGTCCCTCTGATCAATTTTCTTAACTAAAAACAGACCACAAAATCCTTGCGCAAAGATATCATGGTCTGATTTTTTACAATCTTTATTTTCTTCCATACTCCCGTTATGGTAATTTCCTTTCGATATGCCAATAAAAGCTATGATTACTATCCCGGGGCATCAAAAAAACGAGGGCATATATCCATGATATTAAGCGCAATTAACTAAGCCGGCAGTATGCACTGTCAACCCACAAAGTTAAATTACTGCAATTCTCATGCCGTGCCGAAGGCTAAACAAGTCGTACACAGTTGATCATGCAATGGTTATCTCACCACGCTTAACATAAAATACCTCGTTCTTTCAATTTAATATTATTTACGGTTATACTTAAAGCGGAACTTTAGTTCCATCTCTAAATATAACCGTATAAAAAGTTTTTGTCAACAGTTTTTTACTGCTTTCTGCTGTTGTAATCGTCCAGTGCGTTCTTTATTGCTTCCTCCGCAAGAACGGAACAGTGCATCTTATAATCGGGAAGTCCGTCCAATGCCTCGGCAACCGCCTTGTTTGTCAGCTTCATGGCTTCGCTTACGGGCTGTCCCTTTATCATCTCGGTAGCCATGGAACTGGATGCAATGGCGCTTCCGCACCCAAATGTCTCAAACTTGACATCCTTAATGATATCATCCTCAATCTTCAGGTACATTTTCATGATGTCCCCGCATTTTGCATTTCCTACTTCACCTATTCCGTTCGCATCCTCTATAACTCCCACATTCCTCGGATTACGAAAATGATCCATTACCTTTTCACTGTATAAAGCCATATTTTTATCCTTTCCGCAAGACTTTTCTTTTATGTCTGTTTTAAGTTCCGGCAATGAGCCTGCACCAACGCCGGTTTAATTTTGCTTTGTTATAGTATAAACTGCTTCTTACCTGCTACAAGGTCTCTCCAGATCGGAGAAAAGCCTCTCAGATACTCCACGACTTCCTTAACCGACTTTATGATGTAATCTACTTCCTCATCGGTGATG
>JAEEVO010000016.1 GCA_016290905.1 Lachnospiraceae bacterium
ACCGATAGCGTAGCCTGCGATAGCCATAGCCTCAAGTACTGCATGAGGATCGCCTTCAAGAACGGAACGGTCCATGAATGCACCGGGGTCACCCTCGTCTGCGTTACAGCAAACGTACTTCTGTCCGCCGTCCTGAACAAGGTTCTTAGCCAGCTGCCACTTTCTTCCTGTAGGGAAGCCTGCGCCGCCACGGCCGCGGAGACCTGAATCAAGGATAACCTGGATAACTTCGTCGGGAGTCATGCTGGTAAGTACCTTACCAAGAGCCTCATATCCGCGGGTACCGATGTACTCGTCGATATTCTCGGGATTGATGACACCACAGTTACGAAGAGCGATACGATGCTGCTTCTTATAGAAATCTGTATCTGCAAGAGACTTGATACCTTCATCGGTAACTGTCTCCTCGTATACGAGACGCTTTACTACTCTACCCTTTACAAGGTGCTCGGAAACGATCTCAGGGATATCCTCATCCTTTACCATCGAATAGAAAACAGCCTCAGGGTAAACAATCATGATGGGTCCAAGTGCACAAAGAACATGACATCCGGTCTGAACAACGGATGCTTCCTTGTCAAGACCAGCCTTCTCGATCTCAGTGCGCAGTGTTTCCATAATCTTCTGACTTCCAGAGGAAGTACAGCCGGTTCCACCGCATACTAATACATGTGAACGATACATTTTATACCTCCTCTAAGATTATAAAGTTGTAGAATTTAAAGTATATTCCTTAATGGGCGAGCCGCCGTTAAGATGACGGTTAACAACCTCTAATGCTTTATCAGGTGTCATTTTAACATATGTAACCTTTTCCTTGCCCGGCTCATAGACCTCAACTATGGGCTCGTACTGGCAAAGACCGATGCAGCCTGTCTGTGTTACCGATACTTTGTCAAGCTTCTTTTCTGCTACAGCTTCAGCCAAAGTATTAAGTACCGGACGAGCTCCACTGGCGATACCGCAGGTAGCCATACCAACAACGACTCTTGTCTGGTCACTGTCCTCGCTACGAAGTGCAACCGATCCCTGCATCTTTTCTCTTATTGCCTTTAATTCTTCAAGAGACTTCATTATATTCCTCCTTAAATGGTGGAAATCCCGGGTTACCCAAACGGATTTCCCCTGATTTTAAAAATCCTGTCCTTTGTTGACTTCCGAAGTATTTTCCTTAAGATAATCCCTGATGTATTCCGAAACCTCAGGCTCGTTGAACGATACATCGTCCCCGAGTATTTCCCTGAACTGCCTGGTATCGAGCGTAAACTCTTCTTCATCCACCCTGTAGTGGTAAACAAGCTCCATGCTCCCGCTCTGTGTCACCAGCATGTGCACCGTCGAGACCATATCTCCGAGCGGCATCCTGTCTATGCTTGAAAGGATAAACACACATGTGACTCTCGTACCTTTTCCGGGTTCGGAAACAATTTCAAAGCTTCCTCCCGTACTTTCGGCGGCCATTTTGAAAAACGGAACTCCCAATCCTACCTTTCTGGTAGTCCTTGTCGTATAAAAAGGATCCGTTACAGCCTCAACCTGTTCCTTCGTCATACCGCATCCGTCATCATCTATGATGACAGTAAGCGTATCCGCCCCGGTGTCTATGAGGCATTCAAGTGTCACCAGCTTTGCTCCGGCTTTTACGGAGTTCTGAGCCACATCAAGAATATTCAGTGAGATTTCCGGCATCATGTCAAATCACCTTGATCATTCATACTTGGCGAGTATTTCGTCAATCTTATCAACAGTCATCTTGCCATATACATCATCGTTTATGGTCATAACAGGTGCAAGACCGCAAGCGCCTACGCAGCGGCATGCTTCGAGTGAGAATTTACCATCGGGAGTGCACTCTCCGCCCTTGATCCCGAGCTTCTCGATGAGCTTGTCATAGATATCACCCGAGCCTTTTACATAGCAGGCAGTACCTAAGCATACTGAAATTCTGTACTTTCCCTTCGGATAAAGAGAGAACTGTGCATAGAATGTAACAATTCCGTAGATCTTCTCGATCGGAACATTCATCACATCCGAAATGATTTTTTGTACCTCATAGGGAAGGTACCCGTAAATATCCTGAGCCTTCTGTAAGATGGGCATTAATGAACCCTTCTCATCCTTCAGCTCAGCGATAACCGCACGGAGTTTTGCTTCCTGCTCCGGCGTGCCATTGAAAGGGATGTTCTTTTTCTGAGAACCCATTTTCAAACCTCCTTGAAAAAGTTTATAGAGAACACCCGGCCTCATAAACGCCAAAACGGCGCAAAGAGAGCGAGTCTTCGCAGTTAGAGATTATTCTATCATATTTTCAAGATAAAATCAATAAACAATTCTATAAAAATTATAAAGATTTGTTAGCTCCAATGGACTATGGGGACGGGGTCAGTGGTCCATTTTATTGTAATGGACTATGGGGACGGGGTCAGTGGTCCATTTTATTGTAAAGCTTTTTTATTATTTTTTTAAGTATTGTTTGAAATTTTGTAAATTATATGTTATATTGAATATACGATGATATCTTTTAAGAAACTTACTATCCAGAAAGGGAACCGGTCTATGACAATTGATGATGTACAAAGAATTTTACACGGCACTTATGTTTGCGGGGAGGATCAGAAGGACCGCGAGATCCATTCGGCCTGCGGCTCCGATATGATGAGCGATGTCCTTGCCTTTGTAAAGGACCAGGCTGTTCTTCTTACGGGTCTGTGCAACCCCCAAGTTATCCGTACCGCAGAAATGATAGATATTTATTGCATAGTCTTCATCCGCGGCAAAAAGCCCACCGGAGAAATGATCGAAATGGCAAAGGAGCGCGACATCGCCCTTCTCTGCACCGATCACCGCATGTTTAATGCCTGCGGCATGCTTTACGATAATGGATTGCGGGGAGGTAAACCGTATTGAGCAATTCTCTTAGAATACAATATCTTATCTCTGACGAAGACTTTACACGTGCCGGAGAAGCTTCCGGTGACGTAAAAGCAAAGCTTAAAATGATGGGCGTTAACCCCGAGGTAATAAGGAAGGTATCCATCGCCATGTATGAGGGTGAGATAAATATGGTCATCCATGCTAACGGCGGCGTGATAGATGTCATCATAACCGAGAAAGACATCACCATGATACTTAAAGACAAAGGCCCCGGCATCAAGGATCTCGACCTTGCGATGCAGGCCGGCTATTCCACAGCCTCGGAAAATGTCCGTGCATTAGGTTTCGGTGCCGGTATGGGACTTCCCAATATGAAGAAATATTCCGACGAAATGAATATCGAGACCGAAATAGGAGTCGGAACAACCGTGACCATGAAGGTGTTCTTCTGATCCGGACGGATTTCGACTTTACGATCATAAATACAGAAAGGAATGGATCATGGGAGATTTTTACACATCAGTCCATCTTGACAGGGATCTGTGCAAGGGCTGTATCAACTGTATAAAACGATGTCCCACTGAAGCGATCAGGGTTCGTAACGGCAAGGCCGTCATCACCAAGGAGTTCTGCATAGACTGCGGTGAATGCATAAGGATATGCAAGAACCATGCGAAGCTTGCCACTACCGATTCCATAGAAAACATATCCAATTATAAATATGTAGTCGCTCTTCCGGCACCCTCCCTTTACGCTCAGGCAAACAACCTGGACGATATCAACATAGTTCTTACCGCCCTCAAGGATATGGGCTTTGACGATGTTTTCGAGGTCAGCGCCGCAGCAGAGCTTGTTTCTTCCGTTTCAAGGAGGTACGTAGAGGAACATCAGGATCAGTGGCCCCTCATCAGCACGGCCTGTCCTTCGGTAGTCCGTCTCATAAGGGTACGTTTCCCCAATCTTATCGAGCATATGCTGCCCATAAAGCCTCCCATTGAGCTTGCGGCCGAAATGGCAAGGCATATAGCCATTGAAAAAACGGGGCTCAAATCCGAGGATATCGGGATATTCTTTATTTCTCCGTGTCCCGCAAAGGTTACGTCCGTCAAGTTCCCCATAGGATATGAAAAAAGCGACGTGGATCAGGTTGTTGCGATAAAGGATATTTATCCGAAGCTCATCGCTTCCATGACCAAGGTTGTTGAAGAGAACCGCATCGAAGATCTTTCCAGATCGGGACGTATCGGTATCGGGTGGGGCAGGATAGGCGGTGAGGCTGCCGGACTCCTTACGGATTCTTATCTTGCGGCCGACGGCATCGAAAATGTAATAAAGGTTTTGGAGGATCTGGAGGATCAGAAATTCCTTAAAGTTCCTTCTTTCATAGAGCTTAACGCCTGTACGGGTGGATGTGTCGGCGGCGTACTCCAGGTGGAGAATCCTTTCCTTGCCATTGTAAAACTGAAAAGCCTGAGAAAATATCTCCCCGTTGCAAAAACTCATGAGGCACCGTTCCCCGTTCATCCCGAATGGACCGAAAAAGTGGAATACCAGCCCGTATTCAAGCTTGGCACAAATATGCTTGAGAGCCTGACCAAGATGTCGCAGGTTGACGAGCTGTGCCAGAAATTCCCCGGACTTGACTGCGGTTCGTGCGGAGCGCCTACCTGCAAGGCTCTTGCTGAAGATATCGTAAGGGGCATCGCCAATGAAAAGGACTGCATACATATCCTCAAGCAGTTCATACACAAGCTTTCAGACGAATTCTCACAGTTGTAATCGAGTAGGATGTCTCCTACTCGATGCGATTGGCCACTTCGAGAGCAAGCTCTCTCAGTGACCGTTCGCTCAGCCAACAATTTGGAAGCAAGCTTCCATTGTTGGCATTCGCTTATCGCACAAAACATAAGGCTTCCTTTCAACAGGAAGCCTTAAGAAAAGGATCATATATGACAGTTAACGGATTAAAGAACATACCCGAGTTTTCAATCATTAACGAGGGTGATATGGATAAAGAGATCACAGTGCCTTTCTGCTGCGATCTTCTTAGTGTGGCAATGAGCAAGGCGCCTGCCGGAGCGGCCTGGGTCACGATCATGGGAAACGTAAATGCTCTTGCGGTATCTTCACTTACCGACTGTGCCTGTATCATTCTTGCAGAAGGAACAGCCATCGAACCGAACGTACTTTCAAAGGCAAAGATCCAGGAGATTACCCTGTTTAAGACAGATCTTCCCATATTTGATGCGGCCTTAAAGGTTTACAATCTGATAAATGGCTAGCATCAGCTACGATTTTCACATACATACCTGCCTTTCACCCTGCGGCGACAATGACATGACACCGGCAAACATCATTGGAATGGCTGCGCTCAAAGGTCTTGAGGCCGTTGCGATAACCGACCACAACAGCTCTCTCAATTGTGAAGCGGCCATGAAGCTGGGCGAGGAAAGCGGTATTCTTGTCATACCCGGAATGGAGCTTACAACCGAGGAAGAGGCGCATGTTCTCTGCCTTTTTTATCGTCTTGAGGACGCACTTGCCTTCAGCGAGCTTGTTTACTCTCGCCTGCTCCCCATAAAAAACAATCCTGCCGTATTCGGGCACCAGTATGTTTGCGACGAAAACGAGAATATCACCGGAGAGATAGAAAACCTTCTTATAAACGCCACTTCGATAGGTTTTTCGGATGTTTCAAAGGAGCTTAAGCCCTATAACGGTGTCATGATCCCGGCACACGTAGATAAATCCACAACCAGTGTCATTTCAAACCTGGGCTTTATCCCGCCGGACAGTGATTTCACGACATTTGAATGTAAAAACCTCGCAAACCTCCACGCCATGAGGCGCGATCATCCATATTTTAACAAATGTAACGTCATCACGGATTCCGATGCCCATTATCTCTGGGATATAAACGAAGCGGTCAACACGCTTAACGTTCTCGGTAAATCCGTTAAAGATATACTTGACTTTTTCAGGAAACCTATATCATAATATTGGTAACATCATCAACAAGGAGCAATACCATGAAATTAAAAAAGCAATTTGCTGTCACACTGTGCTGTTTATCGCTCGCGGCGCTTCTGGCAGCATGTGAAACAAATTCATCAAACAATAAGACAACCCAGACACCCGCTGGTACCTCCGCAGAAAAGAACGATACCACAAAGCAGCCGGATAATACCCAGGCCGTAACCCCTCAAGGCAGCGATCAAAAGAACAATACAACTCCTACTGCCGACCCGGTACCCTCACCAACTGAGGCTGTGCCGGATATAAGCCCTTCTCCCACCTCCGATGCCGAGGTAACTCCCACAGCTGCTGCCGAAGCAGCATCAAAGGACGCATTTAACAGGAAGGACTTCTGGGCGAATTCATATCTTGTCTGGCTTCCGGAATTCGAAACCGGTACCGCCGTTTCAAAGAACTCCACCGGCGGCACATACGATTACATAACAATTACGGACGTAAGCACCGATGACATAACCGCATATATCGCGGCGTTAAAGAAATCCGGATTTACTGAGCATGCCAGTGAAACCAATTCAAACGGAATCATCTCCTTCTCTGCGGATAATTACAATTCCTGGAACGCCGTAGTAAGCTATGACGGCTCATCCCTGGTTATCGGCTCAGGTTTTAAGGAAAAGGATTCTTCAAAGAACGAAGCCGAGGATAAAGCCTACAAGACCACGCTGCTTCAGTACATCCCCAGATTTGAAAACGGTAAGTTTTCAAGATCCGTTACAAGTGATGATGAAACCATGTGCACATACGCCATCTACGAAAATGTTTCCACGGATTCTGTCAGCGCTTATATCGGCCAGCTCAAGAACGCAGGTTACATTTACGGAGTTGACGAAGGTGACGACGGAAGCGTTCTCTGGTACATAGCTCTTAACGAAGAGAATTTCGAATGTTCAGTAGAATTTGACGGAAGCATCGTCAAAGTAGGCTGTTCAAAGTATATCGACGATTGATCCAATGTCAAACTTAGTGTCATTCCGAATGAAGCAAAGAGCTTTATCCCCTTATTGTTTAAGATCCTTCGCTAACGCTCAGGATGACAAAAGGAACTTACAATGACAACAACCCGTTTCGGAGCATCCGAAACGGGTTTGTTTTTTACTTTAATATACCAATTTTTATCAGTTGTTTTACAGCTTCGAATACAGCCTTGATACCTTCCCTCGCCTCCTGATAGCTTTCAAAAGGTTTGAAAACATATGTTTCGGAACCGGTCTCGACCTGTTCAAGGATTATCTCATTAAACCGCTCAGCCATACCGTTCATAAGCTTCAGCTTATCATAATCGGTAAGTATCGCTCCTTCGCCGCTTATATCGAGCAGGTGCAAAAGAGCTTTTTCAAGTCCGTCCACAAGCTCAACGCTCAAGCCCGTCCTGTTGTTTATCATCTCGATAACCTTGTTTGCGTCAGGTGCGAGCTTTACATAACATTTCAGCGTTTCCGCTATATCGTAGCTTTGGATTCCTCTGTTATCAAGTCCGATATCCTCAGGCTTGACCGTAGTAAGTGCCGAATAGATGCGTGACGATACGAAATCGGCTCCCGAGAACTTATAGATGTAATGTACGGCAGAATCATCCATTGTCGCGAATACATCGACAAAATCATCTGTCCTGAAACCAAGATCTCCTAGCACATTAAAATATGTGGGCAGAACCGTTATCGGTTCATCTCCTTTTACAAAGGCTTCGTTCACAACACGCTTGAAATCAAGGTTTGTTCCGTATATCGTAAGCTCAACCATAGGTCTTGCCATATCCGAATCCTTGATGATCTTGACTATCTCGGTGATTGGAGAAATGATGATTGCGCTGGCTACCAGTCCTATGAACATACCCAGGACTCCGCCGAGCACTCTGGAAAGCTTCGAATCCTGCAGCAGATAAACCGCCACGGACCATTTCTTTTTAAGCTTCTTCTCTTTTTCGGGTTTGACCTTTGTCTTTTTCTCTTTAGCCTGTTTTGCTTTTTCTTTTGCCCTCTCGGCTTCTTTCTTCTCATCCTCGATGGCTGCCGCTATCGCAAGGCTTTCAAATCCGTCGGAAGGCTCTTCGAACTCTTCCTCTTCGGATTCTTCTCCGGAAGCTTCGGCATCAGCCTCATCTTCGGTAAGTGCTTCCTGCTCTTCTTCCGTCTCCTCTTCAGCGTCCGCTTCCGAGTTTTCCTCTCCGGCAGCGAGCATGCTGAAGGCATCGGATGTATCCACACTTAAGGCAAGAGTCTTTTCTGGCTCCTTCGAATGTTCGGCAGCTGCTTCCTCTTCTTTCGGATATATACCGAAGGTACCGAACTCCTCACCGTTTTCATCTACCATCGATTCTTTGGATAATGTCGGTGTAAACGGCTGCTCAAGCTCCGCCTGGTCGTCCGCGGGCATTTCCGAACTTTTTGCCGCGGTTACTGCGTCAACCGCAGCATTGTGCGCCGCAGTCCATTTCGCAGATTTTTTGATAAAATGCTTTACGATCAAATATATGATCCAAGTAACGAACTTTGTTATCAGGAACAATGCAACAAACACCACCGGTGCCATAATCGACACCGTGAGCGCCGAGAGATGGTTTCCTATGGTATCGGTATGCGAGCCGAGCCATCCTCCGAATACATCAAAGGAAAACAGCTTCATGCCCGGAACCTTTGCCAGCTTTAGCAAGAGCCATTCCGTAACGCTCTGTGTGATGAGCAGACATACAATGATGCCAAGGATCCATAACCCGAGCCTTACAAGCCCAAACTTAACGCCCCTGTGTATGCCCACGATAACATCGATCATCACAATGATCACTGTTAATGCTAAAAGAATGCTAAGAACCATGAATGATTCCCCTACTGTTATCTGTAATAAAACCTAAGTATTACCTATTATATATGTTAAGTAACGACCTTTTCCGTTACTTACGTCTTATCAATACTCCGGCTCAATAAGTCCGTAGGTATTCCCCTTTCTCTTATATACGACATTTACCTCATCGGTCTCGGAATTTCTGAATACAAAGAAATTATGACCGCTTAATTCCATTTCGATACATGCCTCCTCGGGATCCATGGGCTTCATGGCAAACTTCTTGGTCCTTGTGATGACGATTTCTTCTTCATCTCCGGGTTCGGAAGCAAACGCCTCGCTGAGTCCTATGCCTCCCTGTTTGGCATCGACTATCTTGTTCTTATATTTCTTTATCTGTCTCTCGATGATCTCCTCAACCAGATCTACGGACACATACATATCCGTGCTCTCTTCTTCTGCACGGATGACGGTTCCCTTTATCGGGATGGTAACCTCTATCTTATGCCTGTCTTTCTGTACACTGAAGGTCACATGAACCTCGGTGTCAGGCTTAAAGTACTTCTCAAGCTTTCCAATCTTCTCATAGATGGCGTTTTTCAAACCTTCCGTTACGTCAATGTTTTTTCCTGTGATAATATAACGCATATGCTGTCCTCCTTGTATAAGCCGTCTGCCGCTTTCCCGAGTACCTCCGGTGAACCGGTTCCCGGCTATTTGTTACAGAAATATTATAACATTAAAACAACTTTTCAGCAAGCATTTAATTTATTTTATGCATTGTATTATTAAACTTTACAGCCTTGCAATTCCACCATTTTTATGTTATAATGAAAAATGATGTGAAAATGTGGATCCGGCAATACGGCTCCGTAAATTACAGGAGAAAACAATATGGCTGAGGAGCAAACGGAAGGCAGTCTTCTTGTCAGGGCTATAAAGTTCTCCCGGGACAACAAATGCTTCTTTTTAATGATACGCACGGTAATATATTCGGCTTTTTTCAGAGCAGGTCTCTTCCTGTTCAAGCCCAAGCGTCTCAAAAAGCACTGGGGTATCGAGAAAGAAGAATCTGCCCGGGTTGAACCCGAAGACGAAATCGAATACGTCCGAAAGATAAGCCGGCTAGTCCTTTGTGTGTGCAACAACACCAAATGGGAAAGCAAATGTCTTGTGCGTGCTCTTACCGCCAGAAAGCTTCTCTGCAGGAAAAAGCTTCATTCCACAATGTATATGGGGATCAAGCAGGACAAAGACGGAAAAATGCTGGCGCATGCCTGGCTCAGATGGGGACAGTATATCGTAACAGGGATACTACCGGACTTAAAAGAGTATGCGATAGTCACAATCTTTAAGAACTGACATTAATATGCCTGTTTGCCACAAAAAAGCGGGTTCATATAAAGAACCCGCAAACACTGCCTTGCGATTATCTTTGAATAACGCTAATTATTCCCACCAGGTAACTCCGCCTTCAGGAACTTTCTTACCGCTTGATGTAAACTCACCGTAATCCGAATGTGCGCCCTTGCTATCCCTGTAATTTTTATCAATTACAGTAAACTCATTTCCGCCCTGAGCTGTTTCATTTACGTTAAGGGTCATAATATCAGGATTTTCCCACTTTTTCATTATATTTACCTCCAAAAATTTTTCGTTTTTTGTACTATGGCTAGATAATAACACATTGTTATTTAAAATGCAAGAAATCTATCAAAATTGAAAGAGTTTTTTTATGAAAAAATATTTACTATATGATTTAAGCATATCTTCCGATATTGATCTGCTGATATCGGATGAGGTATGCAGGTTACCGGATGACATTCAGTGTGAGATAATTGTTCGACGAAACAACCATAATCCCGATGAACTGATAGCAAAAAAACCTCTTACATCAGAATACTCTCATGAGTTTTGCTGGTTTAAAAGTAAGATAGGATATATTACGATACAATCCGGGCATACGATAACTGTCTACCCTGAAGGGTCGCCGTCCGATATTGAACTCTCTGCATTCATACTCGGATGGGGTCTCGCCTTTCTCTTCTACCAAAGGGATGGCCTTGGTATCCACTGCACCGGACTTTTTGGAAACGGGCAGGCATTCCTTATCTGCGGTGACAGCGGAGCCGGTAAATCAACAACTGCGTTTAAGCTTTTGGACAAAGGTTACAGATTTCTAAACGATGACCTTGCATTCCTATCGGAAAAAGACTTTTTTCTTTTACACCCCGCTTTTCCCGTCCAAAAAATGTGCCGTAATGTTGCGGAAACGTTCGAAGACAAAACAAGGCTTAAATACATTGATGAGGACAAAGACAAGTTTGCCTACCTTAACCCCGAACACTTTGAGAATGCTCCTCACCCACTCTCCTTTCTTTTCTGCATCGGGATCAGTTCAAATATCACATCCCTAAAGTATCGTGAAGAATCCGGTCTCAATAAAGTAAAAACTGTTTTGGACAATCTTTTTATGAATCCGCTTTTTGAAGATAACGGTTTTCCGGGCAACGTAATGTCCATGGCTCTAAAACTATCTGCCAAGATAAGAGTTGTAAAGATAATGCGTCCGGCTAAGCAGGATACCGTTGAAGAAATATGTTCTGTCATAGAGAGTTACTTAATATAGATGCTTTACTATGCAAAAGAATATATTTGCAAACCGCAGAGCAGTTTCAATGTCATTATGTCAACGGCGTTGAACGGTTCTCGGGTTTTACATCAACATGAAAGGATGATCGGAAAATGTCCGCAATTTCAGGCATAGTATTACAGGACAACAGTCAATCAATCTCTGATATCCAGAAAGACTGTATCAGAAAAATAACCAGAACATATAAAATAGACCGTTTTGATGAGCTTTCCGCACCCGGTCTATATCTTACATGTGGACATCAGTACTTTACCAACGAAGCGGTCAATGATATTTCGCCCACTTGTGATAAAAAAGAAAACATCTATTATACCGGCGATGTATTCCTTTTTAACCGTGAGCATTTAATAAACCTTCTTTCTTCAAAAAACGGGATTGAAAAAGAATTTCTTACTGTAAAAGGGGATGCAGAACTCGTTTTCTATGCCTACAGATTTCTGGGAACGGATTTCCTTAACCATATCAAAGGAGTTTTTTCCATAGCCATATGTGACTTCGAAAAAAAACACTGTTATCTTATCACCGACCATGTTGCACAACGCCATCTTGCATATACTATCATAGATAACCATTTATATTTTTCAAATTCATTAGAAATCCTGATGGAACTTCTGGGAAAGAATGCAGAGCTCGATGAGGAATGGTTATGTAATGCATACGGAGACATGTCGGCCCTAACCGAGCTGCTTAAAGGCAGATGTTTCTTAAAAAACGTTTCCAGGGTATTCCCGGGGACATATGTCGATATTGACTTGTCCACCTTTTCATACAAGGAAATAACCTACTGGAACCCTCTAAGCATAAAAATTAGAAAAGACCTGACCGACGAAGGTTTCAAAAAGCTTTTTGTCGACACCTTCAGAAACTGTGTTTGTTCAACCCTTCGCGCCAGAAAAAACCATGGAATATTGCTTTCCGGAGGTTTGGATTCTTCCTCAATCGCTTCTTTCGCCGCAGAGCAGCTTGAGAAAGAAGGTAAAAAACTGTTCAGTTATACTCAGGTACCTATGTCCGACTATAAATGTGTAAATACAACTTTTGAATGTGAGGACGAAACCAAAGAAGTTCTGTATAACAAAGAAAAATACCCGAATATTGATTGCGGTTTCATTGCTCCCGGTCCGGGTTCATGTATTTCCTTCATAGAAAAATCGACAAAATTTTATACACAGCCCGTTAAACCGATCCTGAATGATTTTTATTTTAATGAGATGTACCGTAAAGCCGCCGATGCAGGCTGTACAATCCTCTATAACGGCCAGAACGGAAATGCAACCATCTCGTACGGAAAAATTTTCTCCTATGTTCATCATAAAGTTACAAGTTTCAGATTTATAAGTGCGATAAAAGAAGCTAACGCTTTTTGCTCCTCATTTCCTGCCAAACGTTTTCGATTATTGAAAGCTTATATCAGAATCCTGTGGCGCAAACTCAGAGTGCGTTCACACTTGTTAGAGTGTTTTCTGAACAAGAATCTGGAACGTCATTATTCCGTTAAAAAGCACGAGATCCAGTTATTACGTACCCAGGGTATAGACTCGGCAGATACAAATAAACAACGCAGAAATTATTTATATATGCCTATCTCCTTTCAACATTTCGGCTATTATGATACCTGCTCCAGTCTTCATTTCGGTTTTATACCCATAGACCCCTCTCTTTCCAAAGACATGATCGAGTTATGCCTTTCCATGCCGATAGACTGTTTTGTAAAAAACGGGAAAGAACGTCGCGCCGTACGCGATTATTTCAAAGGGATCGTGAGTGACAAAATACTTGACAATCTAAAACTGAGAGGTTTTCAAGGTGCTGATTATGCATACAGGGTAAACAAGTATTTTGATAATGAAAAAGATATATTGTTTTCATATCTGAAATATCCTAAGCTATATGACTATCTTGACAAAGAAAAAATAGAAAAACTGATTGAAAAAATCGAAGAAACAAAATATAATATGGACAAAGAAACCGTCGCGTTATCTGCCATAGCCGCTTCCTTCGGCTGTTTCTTAAAAAACTGGGATGATCGGAAGATCGAAAAGGAGAAAAACGAACATGGAATTAACCAAACCGATAAAGTTCAAACGTGAAATTGAAGTTACCGACCTGAACGGCGAGAAAGCCATGATTGATTTTAATACGGGCAACTATTATCTTATCAAGGGTGTCGGAAATGTTATCTGGGAAATGCTTTATGAAGAAACAACTCCGAAAGAGATCATAGAAAAACTGTTAAAGGAATACGATGTATCTCCCGAAGAGTGCAGAAAACAGGTAATCGAATTTTTAGGAAAGCTTGAAAGGGCAAATTTTATCTAAATGAAAAAAATTAAACAATACATTTTCGTTTTAAAATGGGTACTCGGACATGCAAAGGAGTATCGTTGGCATATTATTTTTATGCTTGTCTTCGGCCTTGCAGTATCCGGTGCCTCTCTTTATACGGTCATTCTTTCCAAAAGGATCATCGACGGGGCTTCCGAAGGGATGACCTTAACCGGCATTATAATAATGTATATAGCTTTTATGCTTGGAATACAGATATTCTCTGCCGGTGCGTCTCTTCTTGCAACAATTATAAACGAAAAGGTTTCTTTCGGTATTCGTAAAAATGTATATAATAAGATAATCCGTGCTTCCTGGCAGGATGTCACAAAATACCATTCCGGAGATATAGTGACCAGGCTTACAAGCGATGCCGGTAATGTTGCCGATGGCGTGATCAATACTCTTCCGGCCATCGTACAGCTGAGTATAGAGCTTGTACTGGTATTTTTTACCTTGTTTTATTACTCTCATTTCCTGGCTCTTCTTGGTCTTATAGTAGCACCGGTAGCGGTCGGAGTTTCTTGGCTCTTTGCCAGAAGGCTGAAAGGCTTACAAAAGAAAGTGCAGGAATCCGAATCGGCTTATCACTCATTTCTCCAGGAAAGTATTGCGAATCTGCTTATCGTCAAGTCCTTTACCAATGAAGACTATTCTGTAAATAAGCTTTCAGAACTTAGAAGTGAAAGGTTCAAATGGGTGTTCAGGCGCTCCAAATTCGGATTGCTCGGCACAACTTCCATCGGACTTGCTTTTCAGATAGGCTATCTTTCAGCCTTTACCTACGGCGCCGTACAGATATCCAAAAATCTGATATCTTACGGAACAATGTCGGTTTTCATAACATTGATAAACAGAGTGCAAAGTCCGATCTTCGGTCTGTCCCAACAGATTCCCAAAATAGTTGCGCTCTTTACTTCTGCCGAAAGGATTATGGCTCTGTCCGAAATCCCGCCCGAAGAAAAAACCGAAGTTACAATCGATACCACCGAGCTTGGTATAAGAGTTGAAAATCTTTCATTCGGTTATGACAAGGATACGGTTCTCGAAAATGTTTCTTTTTCGATCACTCCCGGCGAGTCAACCGCAGTCATAGGAGAGTCCGGTATAGGAAAGACGACGCTTATAAGGCTTATTCTTTCCTTTGTCAAGCCAAACGAAGGAAGTATTACTTTCTTTAACAGCAAAAATGAAGAGTGTCCCGGAGATGCCGGGATACGTAAGTATATAGCATATGTACCCCAGGGAAATACGCTGTTCAGCGGTACCATAAGGGAAAATCTTCTTACCGGTCGTTATGATGCCACTGAAGACGATATCTATGATGCATTAAAGCTTGCTTCCGCATATGATTTTATAAGCGAACTGCCCAAAGGCATCGATACGGTAATAGGTGAGAAAGGACTTGGGCTTTCGGAAGGCCAGGCGCAGCGTATCGCCATAGCGCGCGCGTTCTTAAGGAAATCGCCCATACTTATCTTTGATGAGGCAACCTCAGCACTTGATGAAGGAACCGAGCAGAAAGTCATCCAAGGCTTCTCACAGCTCAACCCCAGACCTACATGCCTTATCATTACTCACAGAAAGAGCATCCTTAAATATTGTACCTCTGAGATAAAGATTGAAGACAAGAAGATTTCGATACAAGCACTAAATAACTAAATCGACAAAAATAACCGGATAAGACTCAGTTCTCAACTGATGCTTATCCGGTTCCTTTTTAGAGTTAGTATTGCCTCTTTTCTAAATATACAATCTCTCTTATTAATAACGCAGCTTCCCTCGTCAGAGAACGCACCCCTTCTGCAAAATAACGTTTGCATACTGGCTGGTTTCTGAGGTTGCTATGACACAATATGCTTTTTTTGCCTCCTCATAGAACGTGAAACGTTCGAGTTTCTGAATGACTGAAGTGCCTCGGGGCTCTTCCTTTTCAATCATCTTCTCATAGGTTTTCCATATGGAAACGTCCGCATTGTCTCCCGGAACCCTTTCCATAAGGCTTACGGGCTTTTCCACATACTGGTCGAGTGGAAACACCTGAAGGATTGCTTCGAGTATCTCCGGTACTCCGTGCCCGTCCATTCTAAGGACTATGCCGTTCTTTCCCATAGTCTCAGCCGGGAAATTCCCGTCAGCTATGACTATCGTATCGCTGTGTCCCATTTCACATAATATCTTTAACAGCTCCGGTGAGAGCATAGGTGAAATTCCCTTTAACATATTGACCCCCTTATTCAAGCTTATAATTCATTTCGTTATACGTTGTCATCCTGAGGGCTTTAGCCCGAAGGATCTTGTTTACTGTAAAGCCTTTAAGATTCTTCGCTTTGCTCAGAGTAACATAAGCCCGTACATATCTTCGCTCCGAATCTCACTCCCGCATCACAACATATTATCTATGACCGGCAAAGGACTTAATCCTTCAAATCCATAGAATCTGACGGCATTTTCACCAAGGAACAGCCTCTTTTCTTCATCCGTCATCTTTGGCGTATCAAGAATGAACCTGACAGCACTCTTGTAGGTGATATCCGTCATGGTCCTCGGATAGTCGCTGCCCCACATAAGCTTATCCATCCCGCAGATATCCCTTGCCTCAAGTATGGCATCTATAGCCGACGGATACGGATAAAACTCCTTATGGAAAAGCCATGTAAGGCCGCCGCTCTCAATATAGACTTTCTTATTTTTTGCAAGCTCTATCTGCTTCTGCCAGCCCGGTGTGGTCACCATGCCGAAATGCCCTATGGCTACTCTTAAATCCGGACACGCATTTATCACCGCCTGCATGCTTTCGACCTGCTCGTCCCCGTCAGCCATATCTATGGAAACATATTTTCCTGCTGCCTCCACACTTTTAAACACGTCCATATGTGCCGTCAAGTCCTTATTCCTCAACCGGCAGGCACATATCTTCACTCCGTCAAACCCATCCAATGTGACAATGGGGACGGTTCTTTTTGTCACATTGTCTTCTTTATACCTCTCCTCGACATATCCCTCATCCTCATACAGAGCCGTAATGCGGAACCTGCCGGGATATTTGGCACGAACCGTAAGCAGATACTCATTCTGATTGCCGTCAAGATACTCCTGCGTAACCGCGCAGGCATTAACCCCCGCATAATCCATATTTGCGATCAGGCGTTCGGCGGTATTCCTGTTATCCTCCATATAAGGCGGCATCATCTGATGTACCCCGCCTAAAAATGTACTCTTCCCGTTCCCAAGACCTCGTACCGGCAGCTTCCCAACATACCCGTCCTGCTTCTCCCATAGATGGACATGTGCATCTATTATCACATAACCGCTCTCCGTCATAGCTCCTCCGTTATGGTATATCGCTTAATTAAGTTTTCGTTCACCTCATCAGTCAGCTTCACCGACGAGGCATCTCAATCACTTCGTGGCAGAGATAATTCCCTCAATGATAAAGCTAAAATCAATCACAGAACCGTCCCTCTGATTGACATTTCCCTTACAGTGTAACTCCGTCCTTAAAAATGGCGATTTCTCTGTATCCGTTCCTTTCGTTGCAGGTCTCCCCGCCTTCGGCAACCTTTATCACAAAATCTATCAGTTCCCGCCTTAAATCTGCGCCCTCTATCATAGGCCCTGCATCAAAATCGATCCAGTTCTTCTTTCTCTGTGCGAGACCTGAGTTTGTTGCGATCTTAACAGTCGGAACCGGTGCTCCGAGCGGAGTTCCGCGTCCTGTGGAAAAAAGGATCATATGACAGCCCGCCGCAGTAAGGTTGGTAACAGCCACCATATCATTGCCGGGTCCGTTTAAGAGATTTAACCCGTTTTCCGTAACAACATCCCCGTAATCGAGCACGTCCACCACCTGCGCCCTGCCGCCCTTCTGGGTACAGCCGAGCGATTTTTCCTCAAGAGTTGTTATTCCCCCTGCCTTGTTTCCCGGCGAAGGGTTCTCGTATATTTCCTGACCGTGTCTGGTAAAATAATCCTTAAAATCGTTTATCAGTGCAACAGTCTTGTTAAAAGCCGCCTCATCCCTGCATCGGTCCATAAGGATGGTCTCAGCTCCGAACATCTCGGGGACCTCGGTAAGAACGGTGCTTCCGCCCTCAGCGATCAGGTAGTCGGAGAACTGTCCGATCAGCGGATTTGCCGTAAGCCCGGAAAAGCCGTCGGAGCCCCCGCATTTCAAACCCACCTTAAGCTTTGAAATCGGAACTTCAACTCTTTTTTCCACTGCTGCCAGTGCCTGAAGCTCCCTGACTATCCTCACGCCCTCTTCAACCTCATCTTCACAGTCCTGAGCATTAAGGAATCGCACTCTCTTTTCATCTATACCGCAGAAACCTTTCACGCTGCCAATACTTCCCGCACTATCCTGCTCAGTCTTGCCGTATTTGCCATTAACACTGTCGGCATTCTCCGTACTATCCTGCTTTGGCTTACCGCATCCGGTACCACCGCATTCGGCACTTATGCTTGCGTGTGCATTACCTACAGCATCCATCTCAGAAGCAGCCTCCTGTATCCCAAGCACCTTCTTAAACACGGACAAATTGTTGTTCTCGCAACCAAGCCCCAGAACAAGCACTCCGCCCGCATTCGGATGCTGTATCAGCCCCCGCAGTATTTTCTGTGTAAGCCGGTGGTCTCCACCGAGCTGGGAACACCCGTAAGGATGCGGAAAAAACAGCGCTCCCGTTCTTTTTGCGATAGCCTCGGCCACCTTGTTCACGCAGCCCACGGTATTCACTATCCATACATCGTTCCTGATGCCGATATTACCGTCAGCCCTCAAGTATGCCTTTATAGTTCTTCCCTCTGCTTCGGGCATGTGGAATTCCTTATGCCGGTAAGTATACTCCAGTTTTTCATGCAGGTTTGTCTTCAGATTATGGGTGTGAACATGCTCTCCTACTTTTATATCCGAAGTCGCATGTCCTATCGGAAATCCGTATTTTATCACATCTTCACCTGCAGCTATACATTTAAGTGCCACCTTATGCCCAGTATTCACATCCACTGCTACGTTATCCGAAGGATGTATTGTTATTGTTTTCATTATATGCCACCTTATCTTTACTCCGAATCAAACGAAAACACATGGTCCGAACTTTTCTTTACAATATCGCTTCTATCGTTTTCCCTATTCCGTCCTTCTGTATAGAATCGTAATAGCCTTCAACCTCGTCCTTCATGAACGAAAGGTCCTTTCCCCAGTACTGCTCTTTCTTTAAGATATCAGCAACGGATGCCGTCTTCATGAATGCCATGATGTCCTCATTGTCATTGGTCTCGTCGGTCCTGTAGAATGCTATGAGTGCTGCAAGTGAGAAGGTCAGGCACTTGGGTAGCGTACCCTTCTGTTCATGATATTCCAGTATTGTAGGAAGAACTCTTGCCTTAAACTTGCTGACAGAATTAAGGGCTATGCTTAAAAGCTGATGCTTTACGAAAGGATTTGAAAATCTTTCAAGCACTGCTTTACCAAACGGTATGTCCTCGTTCTCATGACCGAGTGTCGGAATTATCTCCTCAAATATGACCTTATTCAGATACCTGTTTATAAGCGCATCGTCGAGACACTCCTTTACGGTGGAAAGCCCGTAAAGACGCGCCGCAAGGACCATCGATGTATGTCCGCCGTTAAGTATCCTTACCTTTCTCTTCTTATAAGGCTTGACATCCGGCGTCCAGATGACATTTATGCCGGCTTTCTTTAAGGGGAATTCATCCTCATGATCACCCTCGATAACCCAGAGATGGAAGATTTCTGCGGTATTCATCAGTTTATCTTCTTCTCCGAGGCGCTTTGTCAGCGTTTCCACCTCATCCTTCGGATAACCTGTACATATCCTGTCAACAAGCGTGTTGCAGAAATCATTTTCTTTATTTAACCAGTTTTTAAAATCATCGGGCAGATTCCAAAGATCGGCATACTTCTGTACACAGTTTAGAAGCTCCTTACCGTTATTGTCTATGAGCTCACACGAAAGTATGATAAATCCGGGAAGTCCCGCTTTAAACCTCTCGTAAAGAAGCACAGTCAGCTTTGCGGGGAAGGACTTGGGCGGAGCATCCGTGATCGACTCGGTGCCGAGATACTCTATGCCGGCTTCCGTCGTATTGGAAATGATCACTCTCATATCGGGATTATGAGCGAGTTCGAGATATCCTGCATAATCTGTATAAGGATCCACACCTCTCGATATGGATGTAACCTTAATGCATTCATCAACTATGGTTCCGTTATCCACACCGCGCAGGAACTGATGATATACACCATTTTGTTCATTGATCACAGGGATAAGTCCCTTTGCTATCGGCTGTACGACCACTACCTTCCCGTCAAACAGGCCCTGTTCGTTCATCTTATGGATGAATACATCTGCAAAACTTCTTAAAAAACCGCCTTCACCAAACTGTATCACTTTTTCTTTCATGACTTTTACCTTTCTTTTACTTCTTGAGCTTAATAGAATATAACTCACCGTCCTTGACGGCGTATGCAACACCGTTCGAAGAGAAATCGGTTATATCATCAAATACAAACGGAACAATTTCCTCGCCTGTTGCAGAAAGGCTTCCGTATTTCCCGTTCTTTGCCAGATTTACCGTCCCGAGTTCCTCGTTGTTGAGCCATAAATCATCACCATCGTAGTCAAACGGAGCAATTATATTATTCTGAGCATCTATCAAACCGTATTTCCGGTCAACGGTTATGGCAACGTAGCAATTATCGTAAACGTAGAAAATATCTGCATATTCAAACGGGATCACTACTTCTCCTTTCAGGTTTATAGCGCCGCCAAGGTCATCCTTAATCATCGTTATGACTCCGTTCGAATGCGCATAAGTATACCCATGTCTGTCATATTCAAATGGGATTATCACATTATTCTCTTTGTCAATGACGCCTGTTTTCATCTCTCCGTCAACCCATTTGGCAACAACCCCGTATTCGTTTGAAAAAACATCTAAAAAACCGGCGTATTCACAAGGGATAACAAGCTCTCCTTTTTTGTTTATGAAGCCGATAAGATCCGTTTCTTTCTCCCTGACCGCTGCAAATCCATTTTCGAAGCTCCATCCGAACTGAAAATTGTTTCCTTTTTCATCCTTGACTTCTATAAGTTCACCCTTGTTATTGTAATACCCGAGAAGTTCATAATCTTCTCCCACACATCTTAAATAAGCCGTCATTCCTTCTTCAGTGTCTGTTAACCATTCTTCTATGCCGTTTTCGGGATCAACGTCCACACAAACCTTTGCCAGCACTTTTCCTTTCTTATTGATGAGGTAGTCATAGCGTCCGGATTCCTTAGTCTCGCCCAGTCTGACCACTGCTATGCCGTCTTCAAACTCAGTGGTGCCTATCACAACTGCATTTTCCTGCCAATCCATCTTAAAAGCTTTCTTACCGTTAGATTTATAGTATCCCCTGCAATAGCTTAATGTAAGACCGTTATCCATGGTACAATACCCACCCTCTAACGGGTCAATACCTTCCGTAGTTAATCCGTTTTCAAGCGGGTCGCTGAATTTTTCATTAAGCAGAATATTTCCATCAGGATCTACAAGAAATATCTCGCAATCCTCCCAGCTGGTATAATTATTCAAAACAGAGGCATTATCGCTGACTCCCGAGATCATTACCCAATCAGCCTTTATGCCCAAATTCTTGATCTCAGCCGTATCACATACTATCTCAGCCTTTTTTACGGTTACCTTGCAGGTATATTTCTTTCCTGCATTCTTTGCCATAATCTTTGCCTTCCCTTCAGAAACACCTGTCACAACGCCCTTCTTTACGGTTGCCACTTTCTTGTCGGATGACTTCCATGAAATCTTGCCCGTAGCGTTTTTAAGAGTCAGTGTAAAGCTTTCTCCAACCATGACAGTCTTTTTCTTTGCGCTAAGCTTAACGTCAGCCGCAAACACACCCATCTCAGGGAATATCCCGCATATAAGTGCACAAACAAGCATTACTGCAAAAAGTTTAAATAAATTCTTTTTCATCTTCTATATTCCTCCGGTTTCAAACCGTTTTTCCTATTTCTATAAGTACCTTAGCAAGACTTCCGTCATTCTCAGCCAAAGCCTTGAAAGCATTTGCCGCATCATCAACCGGATATACGGCGCTTACCATGTCAAGAACCTTAACCTTTCCTGACGCGATAAGATCGATCACGGCCTGAAAATCCTTTGCGTAGGAATTCCTGCTGCCAAATACGTTAAGTTCCTTCTTAAGCAGGATTGAATGAAGGAATGTGGTCTCTTTCTTTCCGTTGCCGATAAGAATGATATTTGCAGCAAAAGCCGCACAGTCAATACAGTTAAGGAAGGTCACGGACTGTCCGCAGGCCTCGACGCAGACGTCAAAGCCGTTTCCGTTTGTGATCTTCATAGCCTCTTCTTTAATATCGGTTTTCTTTGAATTAATGACTCCGTCTGCCCCGAAATGCATGGCTTTCTCAAGCCTTCCGTCAAGAACGTCCGCCACATAAACTTCAGCTCCCTGAGCCTTGGCGGCAATAAGTGCAAACAGACCGATGGGACCGGCTCCGACCACCAGAACCTTATCTCCTTCGTTTACCTTTGCCCTGTGAAGCGCATGATAGCTGATGGTAAACGGCTCAACAAGCGCAAGTTCCTTTGCTGAAAGACCCTTACCGTCATATATCCTCTCAACGGGCATGACTATATATTCCCTGAAAGATCCGTCCCTCTGTACGCCCATGGTCTGGTTATCGGTACAGCAGTTCACAAAGCCTCTTTGGCAGGAATAGCATTTCCCGCAATTAAAATACGGGTTTGCGGTAACAACATCGCCTGCTTTCAGTCCCCTGTCATTCTCGGGGATGGAAACTATCTGGGCACTGAACTCGTGTCCGGGTATCCTGGGATATGTGGTGAACGGCTGATTGCCTGTATAGCTGGCAACATCCGCGCCGCATATTCCGCAATAAAGCACCTTAAGCAGAGCCTCGCCCTCCTTCGGTACGGGCTTTTCCGTATCTGTAAGCCCAATCTTAAAAGGTTCCTCAATTAAAACTGTTTTCATGTTTATAAATCTCCTTAAATTATCTTTAACCAATCAAAGACTCAATCTATTGTTTTCTCTGACTTATAATGTGACAAAAAGAACCGTCCCCAATGTCACACATTTTTGTCATCTTGAGCGTTAGCGAAGGATCTTACATCATACGTTTTAAAGATTCTTCGCTTCGCTCAGAATGACATTAATTAAATCTTACCTTATGTACTTCGGGTTCCAGATAACAGCAGTCTTCATCGGGGCGCTCTTGCTGTAAATCTTATTCTTGTATGCACCGATAGGGTCGGCTGCGAACTCATCCCTGTCTATCAACTCAACTATCTCGTTGTAACGGCTTTTTGCGAGAAGCTCGATAGCTTTCTCCATATGATCCTGACGGAAATTGATGGAGCCCATGATCAGATGGTTCTCAAATCCGAAGGGCATGGTGTCAAAGGTTATCTTCGGTCCCAGTGAAAAGCTGTTATATACGCCGTTGCAGCCAAGCACACGATGCTCAAAAGCTATGCGGTGCTCAACATTGCTTCCGCTGACTCCGATGAACAACGTTGCCCTGCCGCCCATTTTCTCTATGATGGCTTTGGCAAGCTCCTCCTCCGAATCATATACGTTCTGCAGATATTCGGCCTGTGTGTTCCATCCGTTCTCTTTTGCAGCCTCACCGGCATGTTCTTTACTATATCCTTCATTTGCCTGACGGAGCGCAAACTTCACCTTGGGCGAATCCTCAGAGCTGCGTGCCACGAACAGCACCTTAGCATCCTTATGGTTCCTGCAGATCAGGTCGCCTATGAACATCCCCGTCGTACCCAGTCCGAAGATGACAGTCCTGTCAAATACCTCTTCCTTTGCCTTAACTCTTGCCGTCTGCTCGTCGCATTTATATTTCTTCATTGCAACACGGAAATTGTGGGCACTTCCCAGGTCCTCCATCCTCTCCAGCTGAAACAGCATGCAGGCATACGGATCGGGAAATACCATCTTCTTTGCAAACTCGAGGTCGAGCTTTCCGTCCTTAACATAACCGTCCGGGATCTTAAGGAGCATGTCCGGGTTAAAATACTGCTTATCTGCAAAGAGTCCGTCAGCCTTGTCGCAGCCGTACTCAAAATAAGTCTCATCTTCGGTATATCTTGTGGGATCGTAACTGTCCCCTCCTCTGATGAGGACAATGGCGAAACGGTTCTCGTCCGGCACCCATACTATTCCCTCATGTCCGTTGATGAGCCTGTTCTCACCCTCGGGGAACTTAGCGGATAACCGGCCCTCGCTTCCCATATGCATGAGTTCGTTATCTGTCCCGCAAAAGCCTACAAGGACCGGTTCACACAATAACCCTTCCTTTAATTCCTCCCCGCGGAGACGCTGTCTCTTTACGTTCTTTATCTCGACATCCCCGTATACCAGCGGTCTTTCCGGGTCATTCTGAAAATACGTTCCCTTGACTGTCATTCTTTCCTCCTCATCATGTCCTGATCCAAGACCATTTATATCTATATTTAGAAATATTAATCTTCCTTTATCTCCACCGGCAGGCCGATGATAAATCTCGTGCCCTCTCCGACCTTACTCTCACATTCTATCGTGCCCTTATGCTTCTCGATGATAGCCTTTGCTATTGCAAGTCCAAGACCCGACCCCGATCTGTCCGATCCCGGCGTCCTCGAATCGGAAACCGTATAGGTTCTTAAGAAAACATACGGCAGCTTGTCTTCCGGGATCCCGCATCCGTTGTCCTCAACGGTTATGACAAAGCTCTTTCCGTCTGCACTTTTCCCGGCACCAAGCGTGATAGTCGAGCCTTTCCCTGAATATCTTGCGGCATTTGAAAAAATATTGTCGAGAACACGGATGATCTCCTGGACATTTATCTTTACTACGCACTCGCTCTCCGGCTTAACATCCAGCCTCAGCACAAAATCATCATACTTTGAATCTATCTGAAGGTCATAGAAATACTCCTCGATAAGCGCTGCCGCATCAATCTCTTCCGGAACCGCCTCCGCCTTTGAAGCACCGATCCTGTACAGATAGTACATATCATTGATCAGGGACTCCAGGGTCTTTGCCCTTCTGTCGATAAGCTCCAGGGTCTTTATCATATCCTCGGGCGACGGATTCTGCTCACTGAAGGCCAGGTCCAGTGCACTCCTTATTGCAGTCATCGGAGCTCTGAGATCGTGAGAAATATTGGCAAACATGATCTCCCGCTCTTCCTGCAGCTTTTTAAGGGCATTGTTCGCTTTTAACAGTTGCCTTGACAATTCTTCTATTGTATTGTTTTCTATTTCGGGAGAAACAAATTCCTTCATGCTCATCCACCCTATTATCCTTATTCAAAAACAAACGAGTAACCCTTTCCGTATCTTGACTCGATCATCTCCGCAAAATCCGGATCCTCGCTGATCTTTTTTCTCACACGGCTTACAATGACCATGATGGCCTGTCTGTCAAAATCAAGATACGTTCCGAAAATCTGGGTACCGAGTTCCTTAAAGGTAACCGTTCTGTTCGGATTTTCAGCCATGTACGTAAATGCCGCATACTCCCTCTTGGTAAAGACATACTCTTTATCATCAAAAAATACCCGGTGGTTCAGCCGGTCTATCTTAAGCTTTCCGATAACCAGGAATTCCTCAGGCTCGGCCTGTGTTTTAATATCCTGTGCGTTTTTTCCCTCCGCCTTAACGGCAGTTTTGGCGACTCTTCTTAAGATGACCTCTATACGCACTTTCAGTTCCTTTAAGCTGTAGGGCTTTAATATATAATCATCCCCGCCCAGCATCAGGGCGTTAAGCTTATCATCCTCATTGCTTTTTCCTGTAAGGAATATTATCGGGACATCGGAAAACTTACGTATCTTACGGCAGACCTCAAAGCCGTCCATCTCCGGCATCATCACATCAAGGATGATGATATCGGCAGGATCGACCTTCATCTTCTCAATGCCCTCGGAAGGACTGTCCGTTCCGAACACTTGAAACCCGCAGCCTTCCAGATACTTCTTATTTATACCGATAACCTCGATATCGTCATCTATCATGATTATCTTTGCCATACACACACCCCTCAAAATCGAGTAGGCTGACTCCTACTCGATGCTACTGGCCACTTCGAGAGCAAGCTCTCTCAGTGACCGTTCACTCAGCCCTCAGTTTGCAAGCGAGCTTGCACTGAGGGCATTCGTTTATCGCACAAAAACAGCCCCTTATATCCCGTCAAAAGCCCTGCCGAAGCATTGATATGCCGACAGGGCTTTCATTTCCGAATATATCTTTATAGCTGCAGCTCTATACTGTCAAGCTTCTTTATCGCCCTTACCAGAGCGTCTTTGGAGTTCTTCCACGGAGCATCCACATTTCTGTAATCAAACTTGTCAGTATACCACTCCACATCATCGCATACTCTCTTCATATTCTCCAAGAAAAGAGTATCAAGCTTCTTGGTAAAATCCTTTAATGCATTTCCGCCCATATGTGAATCGGCGGCATCATACAGAACCGCATAATGATTTACACAGAAGCCCTTTGACGAATCAAACTTCGTCTTAAATGCCGAATCCTTTTCGTACAGATAGAATACGGTATCAATATATCTTTCAAAAATGTTCTCTATCCTGTTGCAGATATAACAGCTCTTTCCGAGCTGTCTCATATATGCTGAAACCGCGGAGCCCTCCGTGTTTTTCTTAAACAGTCCGCCGCCCGAGCTCCTGCCCTTCTTCTGAGCCTTCTCGGTCTCCTTTATCAATGTCTGCATATGGGTATGCAGCATAAGTCCGAGCCCCAGACGGTTCTGATTTCCGTACATCATCTCGACATGCTTTGCACAGAAGCCTACCTCATTTGTCTCCATGCGGACATCGTCCTCCATATAGGACGGTCCCATTGTAAACTCTATCGCATTTTTCTGCAGTGAAGCATACATCGAACAGATAGGGCACTCCGAATCCTCCGCAAAGGCGTCATTGACCGGAATGGCATATAATTGTTCATCCATAAAAATACTTTCTCCTTTAAAAAATTATAAGAAACGCCGGAGGTCACGCATTCTTGATTTCCTGAATAGCTTCCTTTATCTTTCTGGCTTTTTCCTTTATCCTATCATTGATGGCTCTGTTAAGCAGGATTCTTTCAACATATTTCATGGACTCCGGATACCTTCCTATCTCAAAGTTAAGCGCACTCATAAGATAAATGAAGGTACTGTCGTTCATCCCACATATGGGGAAGGCTTCCTTCATCAGGGCTTCTCCAAAACCTTCGGCCGCCTTGGTAAGATAATCATTCTCCTCATTGGAAAGCTGTTCGGTTATCTTGGCCTTCTCAGCCTCGTTAGTTATGTCAAGGCTTTCGGCCTTTCCTCTTGTAAGCCATCCGAGAGTCAGGCACAGATATGCCCTCTCGCTTATCTTTCCATGCTTTACGATAGTATTTATCAGCGCAAGCTTACACCTTGCAATGGCGTCATCATAAGTATAGGTATCCCCGTCATATCTGAGCCCGGTAAAGTTCGAGCTGATGTTGTCCTTTATCATTCTCGACTGAGCCTGGGAAAGATGCGTAAACTCCTTTGTAAGAGCCGCATACCCGCATATGGGACACGCCGAGATGCTGTATTTTAACGTATCAAGTTCTTCGTACTTGGGCCTCAGATCCACATCCTGAGAAATCGGTTTCATCCTGTTTGGTCTTAACGACTTTTCTTTAAAACGGTGACCGCAGCATTCACATGTCACGTCCCTATCATAAAGGAAATCCTTTTCTTCTGCCTTTTTCTCGACAGGCTTAACTTCGACCTCTTTCTTAGGCTTATCCTTTTTGTCATGAAAAAGATCCACATTGCTGAGATTCCCGAGTCCCATGGACTCCAGGCCCGATAATATATCTCCCATATTTTTCTCCTGCTCTGTTCCAATGTCATTAAGATTCTTCGCTTCGCTCAGAATGACACCGATATGATACTCAGAATGACATCGATATAATACATTGATATGTTCTGTGACACAAAGTTACCGGTTAAAAATATATATGATGATCGATGACGATATAACTCTTGCCCTGTTCCTCGCACTTCTTCTTGGACGACTCTATGTGCCCGTTAAAGAACATGTAGGAATCCGGAACAACCTTTACTCCGCTTAGTGCCTTCTTAGCTTCGGTAATATTCTTCTGCATCTGTCTGTACTGCCATTTGCCTTCATAATCATTCAGATTGTCGTAAATTGCCAAAGCCTTCTCAAGCGAACTGGGATTACCGTAGGCAGGCGTAAACTGAACGCACCATTTATTATCGTAAACGACTTCTTTTATGGTGTTTACATGCTTCCAGTCCTTGGTATCCCGCATCCTGTTAAGTATTACGTTACCGACGGCTATACCGGCCTCCTCCGACATATCCGCTGCTTCACAGTAAATGATGGCGCTCATAAGCCTCAGATCTGCTTCTGTAAAGTTTTCGTTCCAGGTTAACGGAGTACTGTCTTCTATTTCGGTCTTGTTCTTGTCGTCTTTTGCGTCTTCCTCTTTTTTATCTATGATCTCTTTCTTAAGCTTTGAAACATAGGACTTTGACTTTTTCTTCAGCTTGTTCATGACCTTATCAAGCGAAGTCACCGGAGCTTCGGCAGCTCTTGCTGCGCTTACCTGAGCACTTCCCGAAAGACAGACAAAACCGGTCGCTGCCGCCAGAACAACGGCAGCGATCATTAACACTTTGTAAAAAAACTTCTTCAAATCAATACCTCTTTAATCCATGCTCCCCGATCAATGATGGAAAAGCCTCATTCCGGTAAAGCACATAACCATTCCGTACTCATTACACTTGTTGATGACGAGATCATCCCTAACCGATCCGCCGGGTTCTGCGATATATGTAACGCCGCTCTTCTTAGCCCTGTCGATATTGTCGCTGAACGGGAAAAAAGCGTCGCTTCCGAGTGCTATACCCGAGATAGTATCCAGATATGCCTGCTTCTCTTCCTTTGTAAGAGGTGCCGGACGTTTTGCGAAATACTGCTGCCAGTTGCTGTCGGCAACAACATCCTCGCCCTCGCCTGTGATGTACTGATCGATCACGTTATCCCTGTCGGGACGTCCCAGAGTATCAAGGAAAGGAAGCTCAAGTATCCTGTCCCACTGACGCAGCAGCCAGTTATCAGCCTTATTTCCCGCAAGCCTTGTACAATGAACTCTTGACTGCTGTCCTGCGCCTACGCCGATAGCCTGCCCGTCCGCTGCGAAGCAAACGGAATTTGACTGGGTATACTTTAAGGTTATAAGGCTTATGATAAGGTTTGTCCTTGCATCATCGGGAAGATCCTTGTTCT
Organism: Lachnospiraceae bacterium; assembly: GCA_016290905.1. Taxonomy (GTDB): domain Bacteria; phylum Bacillota; class Clostridia; order Lachnospirales; family Lachnospiraceae; genus RUG11977. Next base: position 29,038 of record JAEEVO010000016.1, read on the forward strand.
CGGTAACAATATTGTTTAACAGTTCGTTGTCGATCTTGAAATTATTCCTGCCCTGTTCAAAGGTGATGCCGTATACCTGTTTCTTTTCCTGAACCTCGGGGATATAGTTTGCATCAATCTTTATTACATTGTATCCGCCCTTGCGCTTTGACTTTAATATCTCAAGAGCCTCGTCGGTATAGCCGGGAGCTATGATACCGTCGGAAACCTCACGCTTGATGATCTTTGCGGTAGTAACGTCGCAAACATCGCTCAATGCTATAAAATCACCGAAGGATGACATTCTGTCGGTACCCCTTGCCCTTGCATATGCGCATGCAAGCGGTGAATCATCAAGTCCCTCGATATCGTCAACAAACACTGCCTTCTTAAGCTTGTCGCTCAGCTTATTGCCTACTGCTGCGGATGTGGGGCTTACATGCTTAAAAGATGTCGCACAGCACTTGCCCGTGGCTTCCTTAAGTTCCTTAACAAGCTGCCAACTGTTAAACGCGTCAAGGAAATTGATGTATCCGGGACGTCCGTTCAAAATCTCAACGGGAAGATCTGCCCCGTTCTCCATGTAAATCTTTGCAGGCTTCTGATTGGGATTACAGCCGTATTTTAATTCAAACTCTTTCATTTTATTATCCTTTCGCCATATATTCTGTCAAAATCACTGGTTCTTGTTTATGATACGGGTCTCTTTCTCCCCGTTAAAAAGATCGATGTATGAAACATAGAGCGATACCTTGTTGTTCTCATCCAGTCCGTTCCAGATCGTATCCTTGAACTCATCAATATCGTTGGGGATGAATACTCTCTCGGGCTCTCCGGTAAATGTAGGGATAGGATTGCCGTCATGATTGTAGGTATGAATGAAATGTCCGAGGCCGCTTAATGCGGTATACGAGAAATTATATCTGTTGCAGGCCGTTCCCTCTGCGTCGGCACTCTTGCAGATATTCATCTTATATGTAAAATCGTTTGCCTTGGTGAAGCTGAGCATCGCACTGATCCTGGGTGTGAAATTGGGTCCGTCGGGCTCAAAGTCACGTGTGGTAAGGCCTACCTCAAAGGCATAGCTTAAGTCAACAACCTGTATAGGGCTCTGAACGAAAACTCCGTCCCACTTCTCAAGCGCCTTATATACGGTATCCGTCTGATCTCCGTTTGTCACTATCATGTAGTTCTTGTACTCGCGTACCGGAGAGTAGATAACAAGTGAAGGATCCTCAAGCTTTGAAGGATCGAAAGCCCTGATAATGATACCGTCGGGAGTCTCAACAAATACACGGTTTCTGGAATTAGTGCTTCTTCCCATGATAAAGTAAGCGGTTACGGCCTTCCTTCCGTCCTCACTCTTTCCAACAATGATGCCTCTTCCAACATAAGAATTTCCTTTTACCAGCTCATCAAATCTGGTTATGTCATAAATGCCCATGCCTCGTCCCTTTCTATATATATAGTTTTTTAGAATCACTCTATATTTTACCAAGATATACGAAATAAATCAAGTGAATTTTTTTGGTTCCTTTATTGCAAAAAAACTCAATTTGAGTATAATAATCTGTGAGTCAGGCGTAAAGATTCTTCGCTTCGCTCAGAATGACACAAAATTACCGGCATTGCACGATCTGACATCGATAATGTCAAAACCGACAAACGATACCGGAACCGACGGAGGCAGATAATGGAATCAACACTCAGAAGAACATGGGCCGAGATAAATCTCGACTCACTGATATATAATTACAAAAAGATACGTGAAAAAACAGGCCCCGATGTCAGATTCCTCGGCGTTGTAAAGGCCGACGCCTACGGGCACGGTGCTATCATGGTGGCCAAAGCCCTCGAAGAAAACGGAGCAGACTATCTGGCGGTCAGCAGCATGGACGAAGCCATGGAGCTGAGGCTTCACGATATTAAGATGCCCATCCTCATCCTCGGACATACGCCGAAGGATCAGGTGGAACGCCTTATCGACTTTAATATCACGCAGGCTGTCACCTGTAAGGCAAAGGCCGTAGAATACTCCGAAGAAGCTTCGCGCCTGAACAAAACACTTAAAATACACATCAAGGTAGATACCGGCATGTCAAGACTCGGATATCTCTGTGACGGAGATTTCTTTGAAAACGGAGTACTCGGGATACTTGAAGCTATAAACATGCCCGGACTTGAAGCTGAAGGCATCTTCACGCACTTTGCCGTATCGGATGAGCCCGGAGATAAATGCAGGGCTTACACCGAACATCAGTTCAAGCTTTTTACGGATGTCATCAATCACGTTGAAGAAATGTCCGGAAAGAAGTTTCGCTTAAAGCACTGCGCAAACACCGGTGCCGTATCGGAATACCCCAAAACATATCTGGATATGGTACGTCCCGGTCTTCTTCTTTATGGATACGGTGAATTCGCAAAAAAAATGGGACTGAAGCCCGTTATGTCCCTTAAAACAAATATCAGTACCATAAAAACATACCCCGCAGGCACTGCGATAAGCTACGGCGGGATCTTTGTCACGGACAGCACCACCCGCGTTGGCGTACTCCCTTACGGGTATGCCGACGGCTTCTTCAGAAGCCTGTCTAACAAGTGCTCGCTTATGACTTCGGCAGGTCCGGCCAAGCAGCTCGGCAAGATATGCATGGATATGTGCATGATCGATGTATCCAACATGCAGGGCGTGACCGTAGGCTCCGAGATTGAGATCTTCGGTGAGAAGAACCCGATAGAGACCCTGTCCGATATTGCCGGGACCATTCCTTATGAACTGACCTGTGCCGTAAGCAAACGTGTACCGAGAAGCTACATAAAAGACGGGAAAGTGATAGAAAAGGAATTATTGCTAAGGCTGTAAATTTTTACGTGCTATACGTACATTCTTCGGAATTAGAGGGGCATGGTTATTTGGCACCATGCCCCTCTCGTAAGGTATAAGTCTATTTATTTTATCGGATAGTCTAACCTGCCTGCTGCATTTTGTAGTAAAAGCCCTTTTGAGCCATAAGTTCTTCGTGTGTGCCCTGCTCGACTATCTCACCCTCATGGATGACAAGTATCATGTCTGCGTTCATTATGGTTGAAAGGCGGTGTGCGATAGCAACGATAGTACGTTTCCCTGCCAGCTTATTGATGGCCGCCTGGATCTGACGCTCAGTCTGTACATCCACGGAAGCAGTCGCTTCATCAAGAATTATGATCGGACTGTTACGCAGTATAGCCCTGGCGATGGCAACTCTCTGCTTCTGGCCACCGGATAGTCTGAGTCCCCGCTCACCGACCTGGGTCTCATATCCGTCGGGCATAGCCAGGATATCCTCGTGGATATTGGCCGCTTTGGCGGCATTTTCTATTTCTTCACGACTTGCTTCGGGTCTTGCATAACCGATGTTTTCAGCTATGGAGCCGTTGAACAGGAAGGTGTCCTGAAGCACGGGGGAGATGTTGTGACGGAGGCTTTCCAATGTGACCTTCTTTATATCATGGCCGTCTATCAGTATCCGGCCCTCAACAGGATCGTAAAAGCGGGATATCAGCTGTGTGGCTGTGGTTTTTCCAACACCTGTGGGACCTACCAATGCTACCATCATACCGGGTTTACATGAGAAAGAAATGTTCCTTAATACCGGGATCTTGTTTTCGTAGTTGAAGGATACGTTTTCGAAGCTTAACGCTCCCTTTACGTCTTTTAATTCCTCAGCGTCCTTTGCATTCTGAATGGCGGAAGGTGTGGCAAGGATCATGGTTACACGCTCAGCTCCGGCCAATGACTGCTGAAGGCTTTCAAGCAGGTTGGCAAGTCCCGAGACGGGTGCATAGAACAGTGCAAGATACAGTAAAAATGCTACTATGTCGGCTATGCTTATCTGCCCGCTGTATGCAAGGTAACCGCCGTAAAAAACTACAATGACTGTGCCTATTGAAGAAAGCAGTTCAACGCAGGGATGGAATATCGCACTGGCTTTTAATGCACGGAGCATAGCTATTACCTGTTCGAAGCTTTTCTTACGCACACGTTCGCCTTCATAGGCTTCCTGTCCGAAGGCCTGTATCTCGTGAAGTCCCGAGAGGCTGTCCTGAAGCTGTGCATTCAGGTCTCCCATAACCTTCTGTGAAGCCCTGAAGTATGGGCGCACTATTTTTGCGAATATGACACCGGATATCAGGATAAGCGGGATGGGACAGCAAGTGACCAGAGCCAGCTTCCAGTTGATTGAAAGAAGTATTATAAGTACTCCGAGAAATGTCACAAAATTAGTGATCAGTTCGGGGATCATATGGGCATAGAGAAGCTCGAAGTCACGGGTATCGTTTACCACTCTGCTCATAAGGTCGCCGGTCTGCTTGTCATGGAAGAATCCGAGATCGAGGCTCTGAAGCTTGTTGTACAGACGGCTCCTCAGGTCGCCTACGAGGTACCATGCCGCTCTATGTGCAAGGTAATTGCTCAAGAACCTGAATAAGACTCTCAGCAGATAAAGTCCCAGCAGCAATAATGCCAGCCATTTAACGGAAGTCAGTCCTTCGTCATCCAGTCCGTTTTCCACCAACGATGTCATGGCCGAGAGCACCTTTGGTGCAGACAGGTTTACCACTGTCAAACTGAAGGTTGACAATATCGCGATGATATAAAGCCCTTTGTACCGGGCGGCTTCCTTTGTCAGTTCCCAGAGCGTTTTCATTAGGGACTCCTTTCTTTCAAGCAGAGGTTTTTTCACAATTAAGTATATAAAACATTAAATTATTTAGAAATGGATTATTTTGTTATTTGAAATGCAAATGATGTTCCGAATGAAAAATCCGGTGCCCCATATGACACCGGATCTGTAATTTATTGGTTGTAATAATATTCCCACAGCTCGTTTATCTCGGGATCGTTAATGAATTTCAGCATAGTCTTCATGCTTTCTTCCGCACTGTCCCCCAATATGTCACGAAATAAGACTGACATTCCTTCGGGAATGTCAAAGACAAATCCTCCGATTCCGTAATTCGGTGCGGAATCAAATCTCTTTGTATAGTATACCGTCTTCTTTATCAGATCTACTGCCGCATCCCTGTCTCCCGTTTTTAAAGAAGCATAAGAAAGAAGTATGCATGCCATCGCATATCCTTTGTCGATAAAACTGATAGTATCTTTTTCAAACAGTCCGTCCATCAGTTCCAATGACGTACCGAGCAGTTTCTTTGCTTTGGAAAATTTGTTTTCCGCACACAGTACAGCCGTATAGCCAAGCATGGAATTACACAGCTTACCATATCCAAAAAGCATTCCCTGAATAAGATACGGGGCAGCCTCCTTCTGTTTGTTAAGATATAAAGCCATGGTCAGTCCGATATCATCGCTGAACATCCCGTTAGGGTTATGCTCTTTGATCAGATCGACTGCCTTTTCGTATTCTTCTATAAGGCAGTATACCATTGACATGCTGCCCAGAATAGTTTCTTCACTTATACACGGATTAGTGTTCTGATCTATCAGTATCCTTGCCTGTTCATATAATTCCAGGGCTCTGCGGCATTCTGCTTCGTTCCCGGCTCCGACACCAAAGAAGCTGTAAATCCCGGCACATGAATTTACGGCTGTAAAAGAATTCGGATATTTTTTAAGTAATTTCTCCGCTTCCTTTAATGCCTCACGATCGTAATTACGGCACATCTCTTCCATCCTGTCAATGGTCGACTTAATGTGGTTGTCCTTCATCTTATAACCAAGCAGCACATCCACCGAAGTGTTGAAGAAATCCGCAAGCTCCACTATCAGGCTTATATCGGGTACCGACAGCCCGGATTCCCATTTGTGTACCGCACCCGTGGTAACTCCCATGACCTCCGCCAGCTGCTCCTGTGTTAAGCGGTGCTCTTTTCTAAATTTTCTGATGTTTTCTGATAGCTTGATTTCCATGTTGGGTTTCCTTTCTTGATGGGGGGATTTCACCTCATCCGTCGTAATGCCGTTAAGATAAACTTTGTTTGATTTGCTGAGTCTCTGCTTGTCATCCTAAGTCTCTGCTTGTCATCCTAAGTCTCTGCTTGTCATCCTGAGCGTTAGCGAAGGATCTTATACCATACAGATTAAGGATTCTTCGCTTCGCTCAGAATGACACTAACCAAACTACATCGCAGTCCTCAACTTTAGGTGAAGGCTTTGGCACTGACATTTGCGACATTCCTCAAAGGGAGGGCTGTATTACTGTGATACGGTATATAATGCGCGGAAGTATCCGTTTGCATCCATCAGTTCGTCAAATGTGCCGAACTCTTCCACTCTGCCTTCCTTTAAAACAAGTATTCCGTCATATCTTTTGAGCAGCCCTTCCTCAAGAGAGTGTGTGACTACGATACGGGTAATGCCGTCCAGATCCAGTATATCGTTTGATACCTGCCAAGCGGTCCGGGCATCAAGAGCTGCAGTTGCTTCATCCGCAAGCAGTACGGAAGACTTTTTAAGCAGGCTTCTTGCAATCGATATTCTCTGTTTCTCGCCGCCCGAGAGTCCGCAGCCGTTCTCTCCGCAAAGAGTATCTTCGCCTCTTTTTTTGATAAGCTCGTCCAGATGCGCATGCTCAATAGCCTTGTCAAGCTCTGTCTTAGGGAAATCCCTGAACATAGTCACGTTATCTCTTATGGAGGAATTGAACACGAATACGTTCTGCTGGATAACGGAGATGCATTCATAAAGCGACTCCGCTTTAATGTTTTTGAGATTCTTACCGTCCACACAGATATTTCCGTTATAGTTTGTATTTGAAGCCATTAACAGATTCAGCAGTGTGGACTTGCCGCTTCCGCTGGCACCTACTATCGCATAAGCTTTCCCTGCATCAAATTTTGCGGATATGCCATGAAGTATCTCCTTCTCGTTATCATAGCCGAAGCTTACATTTTCGAGAGTTATCTCATCATTTACTGCGGTAACCTCTTCGGTACCGGTTGATTCGTTATTCTGCGATAATGCATCTGCTAGCTTTTGTACAAGCCCTAATGATGCCTTTCTTCCGGCAAGCAGACCGGGCAGAGACGCCATAGGCTGAATCATGAAATTCATCAGGTTCACGAACATCATGACTGTACCCGTAGTTATGTCAGACCCTGAAAGTATAAGAGCTGTTCCGGCAATGAATACGCCCGATTGTGCAAGCATACTCGCCATGGCTCCTATCATCCCGACTATAGTCCTTATACGTTCTCTTGAAAATTTGGAACCCTCAAGCTCCTTGTTTTCAGCTGCAAACATCTTAAAAATTTCTTTCTCGGCCTTAAAGCTTTTAACAACGGAAAATCCTCCCAAACAGTCGGTAAGTACCGCTGTAAAATTCTTATTTCTATCGGAAACCGTTTTTTCCGCGCCCACTATTCTTTTACCTGTGATTATGGATGCTATAAGGGGAAGGAGCGTAACTCCGACAGCTATTGCCGTAAGCAGCGGTGAGTATACTATCATAAGCGTGATCGAGCCGAAAAACATTACCGACATATTAAAAATCGAAAGCAGCTTGGACAGATAATTTGCTTCTATGCTCGTTGCATCGTTGGTAAGTGCCGAAAGGTAAGTTGCCGTGCTTTCATCGCGGAAGGTTGAAATGCCTTTATCCATCAACTTTTCAAATGCCTTGTTCTTATACTGTGTCATCGCCCTTCTGATAAAAGCCGGACGTGTTATATAATCCAGCATGAACGATATTACCATCAGTATAAGGAACCCTCCGAACAATATCAGATCTGTTGCAAAAGATTTTGCACCCGGTACACCGGAAGCCGTATCGATCAACTGCTTTAGCAGCCAGGATAATATCAGCCCTCCGAAGCCCGAAAAGAAGGCTGAAAATGCCGCTAAGCCAAATAACAGTTTATTGCGGTAGAAGAACTGTCCGCAAAGCTCTTTAAATAATGTTTTTTCTTTTTTCATGGTCTATTCCTCCGAAACAGGTTTATTATGGCTTTATCATAACCCCTGCCGGGAGGAAATTCCACACATTGTCAGTACTGTTAGAATAGTATTTATTATACTATTAGTATATTTTTAGGTCAAGCACCTCTTAAACCCTTCCGTTAAATGCATTTACAATCTCCTCTTAAGCCCTCCGTTAAGCCCGATAAAAAATCCCGGTGCATGGCACCGGGATAGAACCTCTAACTTATGTTATCTATTCAAGATTTTTCCTCTAAAGAAATAAACAGCGGCGGGGATACTGCAGATTAAAACACCCACTAACATTATGTTACGAATAAGCTTCGTAAGAAAACGTAAACCTTTTTTCACAATCTTAACCTCCCACAAAATAATTCACGCTAATCAGCATATCATGAATTGGCTTTTTTTACAAGATATATGTTCGAGAAATCGTCTGGAAATCTAAACTCTTAAACGCACAGGGAGGAGCATGGTGATTGGTCTCCCCTGCATACTTTCGCTCCGCGCGACGTTTTTGCATGATTAAGAGGACTGAATCTGCTTTAGCAGTTTCAGTCCTCTTGCAAAAATGTCGATAAGGATTTTGCGTACTTTACATACAAAAGGAGAAGTCAGATGCACCTTAATATTTGATGGTCTCGCAAAATCCGCCTCCGTATGCAGGGGAGACAATTACCATGTCCCTCCCGTACGATATCAGAATTAAATTCCCCCAACAAAAAAACCTGTCAAAGTGGCAGGTTTTTCGCTAAAAATTCTAAGCTTTATCAAAGTGCATTTATCTTTGCTGCATTTAACTTAATTCCGGGGCCCATCGATGAAGCAATGGTAGCGCTCTTAATATACTGTCCCTTTGCTGCTGCGGGCTTTGCCTTGATAAGTGCTCCGATGAGAGTGTTAAGGTTGTCGGAAAGCTGCTCCTCTGTGAAGCTCTTCTTTCCGATAGGGCAGTGAACGATGTTTGTCTTGTCAAGACGATACTCGATCTTACCTGCTTTAATATCCTTTACGGCACCTGCTACATCCATTGTAACAGTTCCTGCCTTGGGGTTGGGCATTAAACCCTTAGGTCCGAGAACACGTCCTAAACGTCCTACAACACCCATCATATCAGGTGTAGCAACAACTACGTCGAACTCAAACCATCCATCATTCTGAATCTTAGGAATAAGCTCATCTCCGCCTACGTAATCAGCACCTGCTGCCTCAGCCTCCTGAACCTTCGGTCCCTTAGCGAAAACAAGTACTCTTACCTTCTTGCCTGTTCCGTGAGGCAAAACTACGGCGCCACGGATCTGCTGATCTGCATGACGTCCGTCAAGACCCATACGGAAATGTGCTTCAATTGTCTCATCAAATTTTGCAACTGCTGTTTTCTTTACAAGTGCGCAAGCATCTGCGACCTCATACTGTGCTGTCTTATCTACGAGCTTTGCAGCCTCGTTATATTTCTTTCCTCTTTTCATTATAACCTCCTGGTGGTAATATCGGACTTCTGAGTCCTTCCACTTTAGCAATTAGTGTATTTTATTAATCCTCAACTACGATTCCCATGCTTCTCGCTGTTCCGGCGATCATGCTGGTAGCTGCCTCGATACTAGCCGCATTAAGGTCGGGCATCTTCTTCTCGGCAATCTTCTGAACCTCTGAACGCTTGATGGTAGCCACTTTGTTCTTGTTGGGCTGACCTGAAGCCTTCTTTAAGTTGCAAGCCTTCTTTAAAAGCACTGCTGCGGGAGGAGTCTTTGTAATGAAGCTGAAGCTTCTGTCTGCATATACAGTGATGACAACGGGAATGATAAGGTCTCCCTGATCTGCTGTTCTTGCGTTAAACTCCTTAGTAAACTGCACAATGTTTACACCATGCTGTCCAAGCGCGGGACCTACGGGAGGTGCCGGTGTTGCCTTTCCAGCCGGAATCTGTAATTTGATATAACCAGTAACTTTCTTAGCCATTTTAATCCTCGATTCTGCGTAACATACGCTTTAAATTCTTATAAATCTGTTCTGACATCCGTGAAACCTATCTCAACGGGTGTCTCCCTGCCAAATACATCGATGCTTATCGTAACAGTCTGCTTGCTCTCATTTATCATCCTTACGACACCCTGATAATTCTCCCAGGCACCTGCCGTAACGGTGACGGTATCACCTACTTCAAAGTCAAGCATTATCTCTTCATCGGCTACTCCCATGGCCTTCATTTCTTCCTCGGTAAGCGGAACCGGCTTTGATCCGGGTCCTACGAAACCGGTAACACCTCTGGTATTCCTGACAACATACCAGGTATTGTCGTTCATGACCATGTTTAAAAGCACATAACCGGGAAATAACTTTTTCTGAACTTTCTTCTTGACACCGTTCCTGATCTCGGTAACGTCCTGAAGCGGTACCGAAACCTCAAGGATCTGATCCTGAAGTCCTCTGTTCTCGATAGTTTTCTCAATATTTGCCTTCACCTTATTTTCATACCCTGAATAAGTATGAACCACATACCAGTTAGCTTCTGCCATATTTTACTCCATTCCTGTCTGCGATTTAAATACGACGTAACAATAACAATTATAAGATCTTATCTAAACCAAACTTGATGGCTGCATCGACAAAGGCGATGATTGCACCCAAAATGACAGAAACGACTACTACGGCTGCTGATTCTTTGAATAGTGTGGGCTTGTCCGGCCAAACTATCTTCTTGAATTCTTTCTTGACTCCCTTGAAAAAGCTTCCGTTTTTCTTGGTGGTCTCTGTTGCATCACCCATAGAGCACTCCTTCCTTTCTGTTATTTGGTTTCCTTGTGCATCGTATGCTTCTTACAGAATCTGCAATACTTCTTTGTTTCCATCCTGTCAGGATGATTTTTCTTTTCTTTCGTCATGTT